>NZ_JAQUAL010000001.1:0-74790 GCF_028687295.1 Simplicispira sp. | reverse complement strand
GAAGGTGTTGTTGATGCGGCGCACCATGGTGGGCACCGAGTCGTAGGCGTACAGCGACTGGTCGGGGTACATGGTTTCCGACGTGTTGCCGTCAGCGGCCACTTGCCAGCCCGACAGGTACACAGCCTCCAGACCTGCCTTGGCTTGCTGCATGGCTTGACCAGCGGAGATAGCGCCGAAGGCATTCACGTAGCCCTTCTTGGCACCGCCGTTGACCTTTTCCCAGAGCTTTTCAGCGCCGCGACGGGCCAGCGTGTGCTCGATAGGCAGCGAGCCGCGCAGACGCACCACGTCAGCAGCGCTATAGCCGCGCTTGACACCCTTCCAGCGGGGGTTGGTGGCCCAGTCTTTTTCCAAGGCGGCAATTTGCTGTTCGCGGCTGAGTTGTTGGGTCAGGGATTGGGGCATGTGGTCACTCCAGAGGTTGTTGAATTTACAGGGCGGCAGTGCGTCGCTCACAGAGCAACTTTAAGTCTTATACAAGACTAAAGCAACCTCTTATGTCTTATATAAGACAAAAGAATTTTTCTTTTTAAATCAATTACTTAATATCTTATTTTCACAATATGAATTTTTTATTTCTGTTGCGAAAAATAAAAGCACATGGTGAGCGTTCTTTTTTTCACTATGTAGAAAATTTATTTCATTTAACGAAAAATGATGCCCCTCCCACCTTGTGCGCAACGCAAGGCCGCGCCGCCCTCCTCCCCCTGCTGCACCCAGGCCTGGTGGTCCAGCCGCACTCAAGCCGTCTCGATGACCGGGGTGTTGCGCGCCAGCACAGCCAGCCCGGCAGTCAGGGCGGCCATGGCGGTGCAAAAAATCATGATCGCCACCGGCAAACCCAGGTGGTCGGACAGCCAGCCCACACCCAGAATCGGCACGATGGTGCCCAGGTAGCCCACCACCAGGTACGTGGAGAGCAAGCCCGAGCGCATCTGCGGTTGCGCCACCTTGTTGACGATGGCAATCCCGGCCAGGTTGACCAGGCCATGGCCGCTGGCCGTGGTGAGCACGCTGAGCACAAACAGCGCAGGCCAGCCCGTCCAGGTGGTGGCTATCAGCAGCAGATTGCACACGGCCAGCAAACCCAGCCCCCAGATGGCACAGGTTTTGGTGTGTACCGGGCGGGCCAGCCACTGAAAACCGGCTGACAAAAACAAAATCATCGCAATGGACAAGCCGCTCACGGCAGGCCCGTGCCAGGGCACCATTTGCACCATAAAGCTCGGTGCCAGCGAGGCATACAGGCCAAAAATCCCGAAAGTGCTGAAAGCCCCCAGGCAAGCGATCAGAAAAGGCCGACGCACGGCAGGCAGCGGCAGGGTGATGCGCGGCAGCCAGTCGCGCGCGGTCAGGGCGGGGGCGTTGGCAGGCAGCGCCACGCGCACCTGAAACAGCGCGTACAGCGCCAGCACGCCCAGCACCAGACTGGGGATATAGGCGCTGACCAGGGGCTGCGGCAGCCACTGCGCGATCAGCCCGCCCACCAGCGGCCCCAGACCAAAACCCAGCGCCATGGCCAAACTGGTCATGGCAGAGGCACGCATGACGTTGCCACTGCGGCTGAGCTGGGTCAGGCCGATGGAGGCCGAGGTGGTGATCATTCCGGAGGCAATGCCGATGAGCACGCGGCTGACGACAAACGACACCACGCTCCAGGCCGCCGCCGACAACAACACCCCCGCCGTCACCAGCGCCAAACCGCTGCGCAGCACCGGCAAAAAGCCAAACCGGTCACTCAGCCGCCCCAGAAACAGCAAACTGGCCAACGCCCCGCCCATATAAGCCACATAGATGCCGGTGATGTGGCTGGGCTGCAGTTGCCACTGCGCCTGGTACAGCGGGTACAGCGGACTGGCCAGGGCCGTGCCCATGACCCCCACGCACATCGCAAAACAAACCCAGGCAAACGGGGGCCAATGGCGTTGCATAAAAAATGGGGGCCTGCCAAGGCCCCAGTCAAGTGTGAAGCGGCTCTTTTAACATGAAAACAGCCTAAAACGCACGCCCAATGGGCGCAAGCAGCTCTTCTTTTAGGAGCAAAACAGGCTGTGGCGCTGCGCCATGCGCCCACAGCCCGGCGCCATCAGGGCGCCACGCGCACCCAGCGCAGCTCCAGCCAGTTGTCGGCGCGGTGGACCACGCTCACGTTGGTGCGGGTGGCCCAGGCGCTGTACTGGCGGTGCAGCGGAATATGGTGAACCTGGTCGTTGTGGCGCTTGAACACCTGTTTGATCAGCGCCTTGCGCTTGTCCGGGTCGGCCTCTTTGCTGGAGGCTGCGGCCAGCGCGTCCAGCTCATCGTCCTTGAAGTTGCCCCGGTTGTATTCGCCCACGCCTTTCTCACCCCGGTTGCGGTAGATGGGCGTGAAGGTGGTTTCGGGGTCGGTGATGGAGCCGCCCCAACCAAACAGGTAGGCCGAAGTGTCGAGCTTGTCCAGCTTGGCAAAGAACAGCGCTTTGGGCTGGGCATTGACGCGCACTTTCACGTTGGCCTTGGCCCACTGCGCCGCCAGCGCCTGGCAGATGCGCTCGTCGTTAACGTAGCGGTTGTTGGGGCAATCCAGGGTGAACTCAAAGCCCTGCGGGTAGCCCGCTTCGGCCAGCAGCTTTTTGGCAGCGGCCAGGTCAAACGGCAGGCGCGCCTCGATCTCGGGGTCGTTGAAGCTGCCCAGCGGCGATGGCATGAGCGCCCCGGTCGGGCTGGACTGGCCGTTCATCAGCCGGGTTTTGATGGTTTCGATGTCGGTGGCGTAGTACAGCGCCTTGCGCACGCGCACGTCCTTGAACGGGTTTTTGCCCTTGCTGCCGTACAGCAGTTCATCACGGCCCTGGTCCATGCCGATGTAGAGGACGCGGTTTTCCGGCCCCTCCACCACCTTGATCTGCGCGGTGCTGCGCAGGCGATCAAGGTCGCGCGGGGGCGGGTCGAGCACCAAATCCACCTCGCCCGAGAGCAGCGCCGCCGTGCGCGTGGCATCGCTCTTGATGGGCGTATAGACCACCTGCTGCACGTTGCCCTCTATCTGGCCCCAGTAGTTGGGGTTGCGCTTGAGCACGGTTTTCACATCGGGCTCGCGTTTTTCCACGATCCAGGGGCCGGTGCCGTTGGCGTTGAAAGCCGCGTAAGACTCTTCCTTGCTGGCAAAGTTTTGCGTTTGCGTGGCCTTGTGCTCCTCGGCCCAGCCCTTGCTCAGGATGTAGAGCGCGTTGAGGTGCTGCAAAAACACCGGGTTGAACTGCGGCAGGTTGAACTCCACCGTCAGGTCATCGATCTTGCGCGCCTCGCCCAGGGCGCTGGCGTAGGCGGCGATTTGCGACGTGGGCTGCTTGGCGCGTTGCAGCGAGAACACCACATCGTCTGCCGTGAACGCGCGGCCATCGTGGAACTTGACGCCCGGGCGCAGCTTGAACGTCCATTGCAGTGGGCCGTTCTGCTTCCACTCGGTGGCCAGCTGCGGGACGATGTTGAGCTGCTTGTCGCGCGCCACCAGAAACTCATAAATCTGGCCGTTGACCACGTTGGTCAGCGACTCGTTCTGGGCATACGGATCGAGGGTGAGCGGGTCGCCCGCTGCGGCCCAGCGCAAAGTTTGGGCCTGGGCCGCCCCCAACAGCGAAGCGGACAACAGGCCAAGGCAAAGAAGGTGTCGCATAGGTGGTGCTTTCTGAAGTGCAGTGGCGGGCTCAGAACCCGGGCAGCACCGAGCCCTTGAACTCGGTCTGGATGAACTGGCGAATTTCTTCGGTATGGTAGGCCTTGAGCAGCTTGGCCACCCAGGGCTTGTCTTTGTCGGCCTCGCGCACGGCAATCAGGTTGACGTAGGGGCCTTTGGCGTCTTCCAGCACGATGGCATCCTTGGTCGGGTTCAGGCCCGCCGGGATGGCAAAGTTGGTGTTGACCGCCGAAGCGTCCAGATCGTCCAGCGAGCGCGGCAACTGGGCCGCATCCAGCTCCACAAACTTGAGCTTTTTCGGGTTGGACACCACATCCAGCGGCGTGGCCTTGAGGCCAGCGCCTTCCTTGAGCTTGATCAGGCCACTGCTTTGCAGCAGCAACAGCGCGCGGCCACCGTTGGTGGGGTCGTTGGGCAGGCCAAAGCGGGCGCCGTCTTTCAGCTCGGCCAGGCTCTTGACCTTTTTCGAGTACAGACCCATGGGGAAGTTGACCGTGTAGCCCACCGACACGATCTTGTAGCCCCGGTCTTTGACCTGCGCGTCCAGATAGGGCTTGTGCTGGTAGGCGTTGGCGTCGAGGTCGCCCGAGGCCAGGGCTGCGTTGGGCTGCACGTAGTCGCTGAACTCGATCACCTGAATCTGCAAACCCTGCTTGGCCGCGACTTTTTTCACTTGCTCAAAAATCTGCGCGTGCGGGCCTGCGGTGACGCCGATTTTCAGGGGCTTGTCCTGGGCCAGCGCCCCGGTGGCAAAACCAGCGGCCACAGCCACGGCGAGGGCAGATTGCAACAAAGAGCGCTTGTTCACAGGGACACCTTTCATTCAGAGATGGCTTGCATCCTAATACCGGCCCCATAGAACCCAAACGACTGAATTTCTATTTCTTTCGACTGCAATCGCATATGCCAACGCCGCTGCGCCGTGGCGGCACGGCCTGCGCCGGGGCCGCTGCCCCAGTCCTGGGGGCGGGTTGCAGGGCCTGATATTTGAGGTCAAATCAGGCTCCAGCACCCGGCCATCAAGCGCAAGCAGCTATCAAAAAAGGAGTATTTTGAACGCCGATGCGCAGCCACACTCAACGGTGGCTCAGGCGGCGCACAACCCAGTCGCCCAGGCTCTGGATGGCCTGCACGAAGAAGATCAGCACCACCACCACGGCCAGCATGATGTCGGGCAGAAAGCGCTGGTAGCCGTAGCGGATGCCCAGGTCGCCCAGACCACCGCCGCCAATGGCGCCCGCCATGGCCGAGTAGCCCGTCAGACTGACAAAGCTGATGGTCAGGCCCGCGACGATGCCGGGCAGCGCCTCGGGCAACAGAATCTTCCAGACGATCTGGCCGGTGGTGGCACCCATGGATTGCGCCGCCTCGACCAGGCCGTTGTCCACCTCGCGCAGCGCGGTCTCGACCAGGCGCGCAATGAAGGGCGCGGCCGCCAGCGTCAGCGGCACCACGGCGGCGCCCGTGCCGATGGACGAGCCCGTAATCAGCCGCGTGAACGGGATGATGGCCACCAGCAAGATGATGAACGGCGTAGAGCGCACGGCGTTCACGATCCAGCCCACGGTTTTGTTCAGCGGGCCGTTCTCCAGCACGCCGCCCTGGTCGGTCAAGCGCAAAAACACGCCCAGCGGAATGCCAATCAGCGCCCCCACCACGCCCGAGATGCCGACCATGACGATGGTTTCCCACAGCGAGGTGGCAAACAGCTCCAGCATCATTTCCGAGAAATTTTCAAACATCGCTCAATCCTTGCTCACCACTTCTTCCACCTGCACGCCCGCAGCGCGCAAATGGGCAATCGCGGCGCGCAGCCGCTCGGCCTCGCCGCTGGCAAACACGGCCAGCGAGCCAAAGGTCTGGTTCTGTATCTCATCGACCTGGCCGTGCAGGATGCTCATGTCCACGCCAAACTCGCGCACCATGTGCGAGAGGATGGGCTGGTAAGCGCTCTCGCCCGCATACGACAGGCGCAGCAACTGGCCCGCGCCGCCCTGCAACTGGGCCGAGAGTTTGCGCACATGGGCCAGCACGCTGGCGGGCAGCTCTTGCGGCACGATCTCGTCGATCAGGCTCTTGGTGATGGCCTGCTGCGGGCGGGTGAACACCTCCAGCACGCGGCCTTGCTCGGCAATGCGGCCAGCGTCGATCACGGCCACGCGGTCGGCAATTTGCTTGATGACCTGCATCTGGTGGGTGATGAGCACCACCGTCAGGCCCATTTCCTGGTTCACCTGGCGCAGCAGGTCGAGGATGGAACGCGTGGTTTCGGGATCGAGCGCCGAGGTGGCCTCGTCGCTCAACAGCACTTTGGGGTGGCTGGCCAGCGCGCGCGCAATGCCCACGCGCTGCTTTTGCCCGCCACTGATCTGCGCCGGGTAGCGGTCGGCCAGGGCGCTCAACCCCACCAGCTCCAGCAGTGGGCCTACGCGCTGGCGGATGGCGGCCTTGTCCATGCCGGCCAGCTCCAGCGGCAGCGCGGCGTTGTCAAACACCGTGCGCGAAGACAGCAGGTTGAAGTGCTGGAACACCATACCGATGTCGCGGCGCGCGGCGCGCAGGTCGGCGTCCGACAACCGGGTCAGGTCGCGCCCGGCCACGATCACCTCGCCGCGCGTGGGCCGGTTGAGCAGGTTGATGACGCGCACCAGCGAGCTTTTGCCCGCGCCGCTGCGCCCGATGATGCCGAACACTTCGCCCGGCGTGATGTGCAGGTCGATGCCGCGCAGGGCCTCGACCGGGCCTTGTGGGCCCTGGTAAATCTGGGTGATACCCCGTAAGTCGATCATGGAAGCAAAGCGCCGCGCCCGTGCCGGTGTTGCGGGGCACCAGGCAGGCGGCGGCGCGTGAAGTTGGGCAGGGCAGTAATGTAATGCTTTGGCATAAGAGGCCAAAGCATTTCGTTATTCAGTAATAACAAACCCTGGCAAGCCGCAAATTCCAAGGGTAAACCCGCAAAACCACCCCAGGGCCGTTGCCATCATGACCAAGCGCGCAGTTTGCGCGACACCAGCACGCCCAGCACCCCGACCCCCAGCGCCGCCAGGGTGAACATGGGCGCCAGCAGGCCCCGGTCCACGCTGGCGGCCATGGCCAGCACGCCGCAGGACTGCCCCAGAAACAACAGGCAGGCAAACAGCGTGACCGCCGTGCCCCGGGCCTCGGGCGCCATCTGTGTGGCCTGGGTTTGCAAGGTGTTGTGCAGCATGTAAAAGCCCAGGCCCGAGGCAAAGCACCCAGCCACCGCGCCCGCCATCCAGGGCGACCAGGCCAGCGCCAGCAGACCCGCCGCCAGCAGCGTGCCGCCGGTCAGGGCCAGGCCGCGTTCGCCCAAAGCAGCCAGCCAGCGCCGCGCGAACAGGCTGTAGCACAGCCCGCCCACGCCATACAGCACCATCACCGCGCCCGCTGCCGAGGCGCTCAGGCCAAAGCCGTCGATGAGGCGGCTGGGCACAAAGGCCAGCGTGCCAAACGCGCAGGCGCCCTCAATGGCCGTGACCGTGAGCACCCAGCGCACCCGGGGCACGCGCAGCAAGGCCAGCGTTTTGTGGACATAGGAGAGCGCCGATGCCGGTGGTGCCGCAGCCGCTGTAGCTGTGGCCGCTCCAGTACCCGCAGCCGAACCGGGCGCAGGTACCTGCACCGCAGCGCCCTGCCCACCGCGCAACTGGCGCAACAAACCTGCCGCTGCCAGTGCAAACAACAGCGCCAGCGCAGCAAACGCACTGCGCCAGCCCCAGTTTTGTGCCGCAAAGCCGCCAAACCACTGGCCAAACATCATCCCCGAGACGGTGGCGCCCATCAGCCGGGCCAGGGCCTCTTGGCGCTGGGCGTAGGGCACCTGGTCGCCAATCCAGGCCATGGACAGCGGGATGATGCCCGCCGCCGCCGCCCCCATGGCCGCGCGCGCCAGCACCAGCAGCGTCAGGCTGGGCGCCAGCGCGGTGATGGCGCTGAACACCGCACAGCCCGAGGCGGCCGCCGCAATCACCCGCAGCTTGCCGATGCGGTCGCCCAGCGGGCCGTAGAACAGCTGCAACACGCCGTAGGCCACGGCAAACGCGGCCACCACGGCAGAGGCATCGCCCGTAGTCACCGCAAACTCCTGCGACAGCGTCACCAGCATGGGGTCGCACACGCGCATGGCGGCCATGCTGGCAAAGGCAGCCAGGCCGATGGTGCGCAGCATCACGGTGTCCTGGGTCACGGCGCTGGGCATGGCGCACCCCCCGGTGGCTGGGCAGCGCAGCGCGCCGCCCGGCAAAGGGCCTGGGGGCAGGCAGAAGGGATCGGGCACTCGGGCCGAGAGGCAAAAGAAAAGGAAAAATCCAGCACGACAGCACACAAGGCCCACCGGCAGCGGGCCGCTCCAAACAACACGGGCCGCCATGGTACGCGCGCTGCGCAGGCATTGCAGCGCCCCGGTTTTTATCAAAAAGGTGAGCTGCTAGCGCAAGCCCCGCAAGGGCTGGAGGCCGATTTGGCTCCAAATGGGCATTGCTTTGTCTGCGCAGCCCCCAACGACTGTGGCCTGCACCGCGCACCCGGCAGGGCGGGAACCATTGCCAGCGCGCCCTATCATTAGCGGATGCGCCGTGCTTTTTATCTGTGGATGGTTGTGCTGCTGGTTCTGCGTGGACTGGTGGGCAACGCCATGGCCTACGAGGCGTGGCCCGGATCGCCCCCACAGCCTATGACCAGCGCACAGCAGCACCACGCCAGCGCTGGCGATCCGGCGCAGCACGGGCACCTGGCAGACGCCGGTGCCACCACCCCAGCCCACAGCGCGGGCAGCGGCGGCGAGCGGCACACCGGCACCGCCACAGCGCCAGCTGACGCCGCCCAGAACGCGGCCATCCCTGCCCACTGCACCACGCTGCCAGCCGCAGCCCACGCCACACCCGACGCCAACGCCCACGGCGACGCCAACGCCCACGGCGACGCCAACGCCCACGGCGATGCCGACGCCAGTTGCGACGCGGGCCACGGCCCCGCCTGCACGGCCTGCGATATTTGCTACTCGTCGGTGCTGGCCGCCGCCCTGCCTGCCAGCGCCATCGTCCCCCCGGTGGCCACAGCGCCGCCACAGCGCGACGCCTGCTTCTCCAGCGCCTGCGCGGCGCAGGACATCAAACCCCCCATCTCCTAAGCCTGCCAACGGGTGCGTGCACTGGCGTGCCGCCCCAGCGCGTGCCCCGGCACGCGCCGCCCTTGGTGTACCCGGCACCCGCCCATGCGGGCTGGGTACACGCTGCGCAGCGTTTTCAGGAGCTTTCGATGTCGTTCTTCTCCATTTTTTACCCCCGTACCGGTGCCCGGCGCGGCGCCCCCCTCGCGGCTGCGCTGGCGCTGCGGGCACTGGCCCCATCGCCGCGCCGACCACCGCCCCGGTGGCGCCTGTCCCTGCTGGGCGCAGCCGCCGTGCTGGCGGGCTGCGCCAGTGTCTCGCCGGACGGCCTGCGCAGTGACGTGGCCGCACTCACCGCAGGCCGCACCGGGGGCGTGGACGCCGCACTGCCAGGCACCGACCCCGCCGCCCGCGCCCAGGCGCAGCAGGCCATCGCAGGTTGGCTGGCACAGCCCCTGACGCAAGACGCTGCCGTGCGCATCGCCCTGCTCAACAACCCCGGCCTGCAAGAGCGGCTGGCCGCGCTGGGCGTGGCCGATGCCGAGCGCGTGCAGGCCCTCACGCTGCCCAACCCGCACCTGACCCTGGGGCGCTTTGCCAACGGCCACGAGCGCGAAATCGAACGCAGCCTGTCCTTTGGCCTGCTCGATCTCATCACCCTGCCCTGGCGCAGCGCACGGCAGGCCGAACGCCTGCACCTGGCTACGCTGCAAGCGGCGCAAGACGTGGTCACGCTGGCGGCCGACACCCGCCGCGCCTGGCTACGCGCCGTCGCTGCCGAGCAGGTGGCGGCCACACACGAGCGCATGGTCGAAGCCGCCGAGGCCGGTGCCGAGCTGGCCCAGCGCATGGTGCGTGCGGGCAACTGGAGCCGCCTGCAACAAGCGCGCGAACAGGCCGTGCTGCACCAAGCCCGCGCCCAACTGGCCCGCGCCCGCTTGGCCGCCGCCACCGAGCGCGAGCAGCTCCACCACCGCCTGGGCGTGTGGGGCGAATCGGCGCAGTACCCGTTGGCCCAGCAGCTACCGCCACTGCCCACCAGCGCCTGGAGCGCCGACGACCTCGAAGCCACCGCCCTGCGCGAGCGCCTGGACGTGCAGGCCGCACGCCGCCAGCTCGACACCCTGGCCCAGCGCCAGGGCTGGAGCCGCGCGGGCGCCGTGTGGGGCAACGTCGGTGTGGCCTACAGCCGCAACACCGCCACCGAACGCGCCAGCGGCCACCGCGACGTGCAGCGCGGCTGGGAACTGGAGCTGCCCCTGCCCCTGTTCGACTGGGGCGGCGCCGCCCGCAGCCGTGCGCAGGCCGAGGTAGAGCAAGCATCGGCCCAGTTGCAAGACACCGCCGTGCGCGCCCGCAGCGAAGTGCGCGCCGCCTGGCACACCTACCGCACCGCGCTCGACCTGGCGCGCCAGCAACAAACCGAGGTGCTGCCGCTGCACCAATTCATCACCGAGGAAACCACCCTGCGCTACAACGGCATGCTGGCCAGCGTGTGGGAACTGCTGGCCCAGGCCCGTGCCAGCACGCAAGCCGTCGCGGACGCCATCAACGCCCAGCGCGACTTCTGGCTGGCCGATACCGACCTGCAATTGGCCCTCACGGGCACCTCGCCGGGCGCCTTGCAGGGCCTGAGCCCCGGTGCCACCGCTCCCTCCACTTCCCAAGGCCACTGACATGAACCGCCGCAACTTCTTCTCCGGCGCCGCCACGGCGGTCGCCGCCGCCTCCGTCAGCCGTGTGGCCCTGGCCGCGCTGCCCGAGCCCGCCATGCAGACCAGCGCCGATACCGCACCGCCACTGCACCCGCCCACGGGCCGCCCCTACCACCCGGTGGTCACGCTCAACGGCTGGACAGCGCCCTGGCGCATGAACGCGGGCGTGAAAGAGTTCCACCTGGTGGCCGAGCCCGTGGTGCGCGAAGTGGCGCCCGGCTTCATGGTCAACATGTGGGGCTACAACGGCCAGAGCCCCGGCCCCACCATCGAGGTGGTCGAGGGCGACCGCGTGCGCATCTTCGTCACCAACCGCCTGCCCGAGCACACCACCATCCACTGGCACGGCCAGCGCCTGCCCAATGGCATGGACGGCGTGGGCGGCCTCACCCAGCCCGCCATCCAGCCCGGCAAGACCTTCGTGTACGAGTTTGTGGCGCGCCGCCCTGGCACCTTCATGTACCACCCGCATGCCGACGAGATGGTGCAGATGGCCATGGGCATGATGGGGCTGTGGATCACCCACCCCAAAGGCAGCCACCCGCACATCGCCAAGGTGCAGCGCGACTACGCCTTTTTACTCAACGCGTTTGATGTGGAGCCCGGCAGCATGACGCCCCAGGTCAACACCATGCTGGAGCACAACATCTGGTGCTGGAACAGCCGGGTGTTTCCGGCCATCAGCCCACTGGTGGCTCGCCAAGGCGAGCGCGTGCGCGTCCGCGTAGGCAACCTCACCATGACCAACCACCCCATCCACCTCCACGGCCACGAGTTCGAGGTGACTGGCACCGATGGCGGCCCCGTGCCGCCCAGCGCACGCTGGCCCGAAGTAACCACCGACGTGGCCGTGGGCCAGATGCGGCAGGTCGATTTCATTGCCGACGAGCCCGGCGACTGGGCCCTGCACTGCCACAAAAGCCACCACACCATGGGCGCCATGGGGCACAGCGTGCCCACCATGGTGGGCGTTGGGCAGGCGGATCTGGTCAGCAAAATCCAGAAAATCGTCCCCGATTACATGGCAATGGGCGAGCACGGCATGGCAGAGATGGGTGCCATGGAAATGCCCCTGCCCGACAACACCCACCCCATGATGACCGGCACCGGCCCCTTCGGGCCGCTGGAAATGGGCGGCATGTTCACCACGCTCAAAGTGCGCGCCAACCAGCCTGCGGACGACTACAGCGATCCGGGCCACTTCAACCAGCCACCGGGTACGCGCGCCTACGAGTGGCAAGGTGCCCCGGCCAACACCCCGCGCCCCGCACGGGCAGACGCACCGGGCACCGCACCCGGCGCCGCCCATGCGCGCAAGCCCTCTGCTGGCGCTCACCCACACTGAATACACCCCGCGAGAAGCCCCATGAAAACTATTAAATTGATAGCTGCTTGCGCTTTACTGGCAAGCGCTGGAACCACTTTTGGCCATGAAAACTCACCCCACCATGCTGCCAGTACCGCCATGCCCCCAGAGCAAAAAGACTGGGGCATTGCGGGCGACGCCCAGGCCGTAAGCCGCACCATCACCGTCCGCATGGGTGACAACATGCGCTTTACCCCCGGCCACATAGAGGTACAGGAGGGCGACACCGTGCGCCTGCGTGCCGAGAACCAAGGCAAGGTGCTGCACGAGATGGTGCTGGGCACCAGGGCTGAACTCGACCAGCATGCACAAATGATGCAAAAGTTTCCTGGCATGGAGCACGATGCACCCTACATGGCCCATGTGCGCGCGGGCCAGCGCGGCGACATCGTCTGGCAATTCAACCGACCCGGCACCTTTGACTTTGCCTGCCTGATTGCCGGTCACTACCAGGCGGGCATGACCGGCACTATCACCGTCGTGCCGCGCAGCCGCTGATGGGCAGGCCGCAGCCACCACTTCCATTCACTGCAACGAAGGAAAACGCCATGTACCAACCCACTGTGTCACTGGCCACTTTGGCCACAACCCGCACCCCCCCCCTGCGCCGGCGCCAATGGCTGGCCGCCCTGCCTGTGCTGGGTGCAGCCCTGGTCGCCCCGCGCCTGGTGTACGCAGCCGCCAGCACCCCCATCGAGGTCTGGAAAGACCCCAGCTGCGGCTGCTGCCACGACTGGATAGAGCACATGCAGGCCAACGGCTTTGATTTCACCATCCACGACAGCGGCAACACTGCCGTGCGCACCCGCCTGGGCCTGCCGCAAAAGCTCGGCTCCTGCCACACTGCCTTGGTGGGCGGCTACCTGATCGAAGGCCATGTGCCCGCCAGCGACGTGCGCGCACTGCTCCAGCAAAAGCCCCAGGCACTGGGACTGGCCGTACCCGGCATGCCAGTGGGATCGCCCGGCATGGACGGCCCGGCCTACGGCAACCGCCGTGATCCGTACGACGTGCTGCTGGTGGCCCGAGATGGCAGCACCCGCATCTTCAAGCGCTACCACCAGAAAGCATCGGCATGAAAGCACTCGCTCAATCCATCGCCACCGTGCTGCTCTGGGGCGCACTGGGCTCTGCCCTGGCGCAGCCTGCCGCGCCAGCAGACGGCCACGACAGCCACCACAGCGCCGCACCTGGCGCAGCGGCCCCGCAAAGTGCCCCCGCCAGCACCCAGACAGACCCCAGTGACCTGAGCGAAGGCGAAATCACCCGCTGGGACCCGCGCACGCTCAAGGTCACACTGCGCCACCGGGAGATCAAAAACCTGGGCATGCCACCCATGACCATGGTGTTTCGTGTGCCGGATGCGGGCATGGTGGGTGGCCTGCAACCGGGCGCCAAGGTGCTTTTCCGGGCCGAACAGGTCAACGGCGCCTATGTGCTGACGCGCCTGCAAGCAGCGCCATAGCACAGCGCAGTGCGCGCCACCATAATCGCGCGCCATGAACACACCTCCCAACGCCAGCGATGCTGGCAGCATCACCCGCGTGGCCGGCATTGAAGTGGGCCATTTCACTGACACACGCCGCCCCACGGGCTGCACCGCCATCCTGGCGCGCCAGGGCGCCGTGGCGGGTGTGGATGTGCGCGGCGCCGCCCCCGGCACGCGCGAAACCGATCTGCTGCACCCCAGCAACCTGGTCGAGCAGGTGCATGCCATCGTGCTCTCGGGAGGCAGCGCCTGGGGGCTGGATGCGGCCAGCGGCGCCATGCGCTGGCTGGAAGAGCATGGCGTGGGCCTGGACGTGGGCATAGGGCGCGTGCCCATCGTGCCCGCCGCCGTGCTGTTCGACCTGCCGGTGGGCGACATGCGCATCCGCCCCGATGCAGCAGCAGGCTACGCGGCCTGTGCCGCCGCATCCGGGGCCGACCCCGCCGAGGGCAATGTGGGCGCAGGCACCGGCGCCAGCGTGGGCAAGCTGTTTGGCATGGCCCGCGCCATGAAGGGCGGCGTGGGTACGGCATCGGTCACGGTCGCTGGCATCACGGTGGGGGCGCTGATTGCCTGCAACGCCGTGGGCGATGTGATCGACCCTGACACCGCGCAGGTGCTGGCCGGTGCGCGCACCCCGGACGGGCGGCAGCTGCTGGGCAGCCGCAGCGCCCTGCTGCGCGGTGCGCTGCCGCACACCATCCTGCCCGGCACCAACACCACGATTGGCGTGGTGGCCACGGATGCCATCCTGAGCAAAACGCAAGCGCACCGCCTGGCCGTGGCCGCGCACGATGGCCTGGCGCGCAGCATCAACCCGGTACACACCCAACTCGACGGCGACACGCTGTTTGCGCTGGGAACAGGGGCCTCGGGCCAGCGCCCCGACATGCTGCTGCTGTGCGCCCTGGCCGCCGAAGCCACGGCCCGCGCCACCGTGCGCGCGGTGCGGGCAGCGCGCAGCATCACCACCGCTGAGGGCTTGCACCTGCCCTGCGCTGCGGCGCTGGCCGCTGGCCTGGACTGAGTTGGACTGGGTGGGGTGGCGCCCGGTCAGCGCCCGGTCAGCGCGCTGGCAGGATGCGCAGCGCGCCCTCGGCACTCAAGCGGTCGCGCATACGCCGTGTCATGGATTGCGTGCTGCCGTCGGGGGCGGTGAACAAAAACAACGTGCCCTGAGGACTGGCCCAGGTCAGCTGCGTGCGCACCCGGCGCCGGTTGCTGACCAGCTCCACCCAGACGCCAACAGCAAAGCCATCGTCGGCAGAGGCTGCGGGCGCTGGCAGGTCATCGAGCACGATGTCCAGCTCGGCTGAAGCATTCTGGGCCATATTGGGGGCGGCTGCAGCGGGCAGGGCGGCCGGTGCAGCGGGTGCCTCAGGCACCTCCAGCGCCCGCTGGTGCAGGCCCTGCAACAACGAGACAAAGGCACTGATTTCTGCCTCCGGATAGGCAATGCTGCGCATGCCTTCTTCCAGCGTGGCCCGCATGCCGGGCAGTGCCTGCGCCAGACGCTCCCGGTCGGCACTCTCCATGCCGCTCTGGACGCTCCAGAACAGCAGTGGCACCAAGGCCAGATAGCCATGCGGGTCGCCCTCTGCGCCCTGCGGGTCTTGCAGTTGCGCCTGGGCCACCACATCGGCCCAGGGGCCGGTGGCAAAGTCCATGATCTCCACGGGCACCTGCCCCACCTCGGCAGACAGGCCACGGATATTGGCCGCCACTTGCTGCGCCAGCTGTTGGCGCCTTTGCGCCCGTGCCGCAGCACGCGCTTGCGCCGCACGCTGCTCCTGTTGTGCTTGCTGTTTCTGCTGCTGCACGGCCCAGGCCGCCTCCAACGCCTTGAGCACGGACTCGAACGGAGCAGCGCTGGTGATCTCCATGCCCGACAGGTGGGCCACGGCCTGGTCCGTCAAGCGCATGAAGCCGCTAAAACCCGGCGCATCGACAGAATCAAACGCCATGCTGCGCTGGGTCAACTCATCGAGCAGGCGGCGAGCAGGGTGCTGCTCGTCGCTGAAAAACTGTGCATCGCAACGCACCAATTGGGCAATGGCTGGGCCAAGACCTTGCACCGCCTGCTGCACTGGCGGCAGCAGGCGCGTGTCCTGGGCAATGTTTTGCATCATGCGCGCCACCACATCCACCGCCATCGCCTGGGGGTCGGGTGCCTGGGTAGGCGCGACGGCGTACGCAGTGCGCGGCACGCCCTGCCCCAGCCGGTCAACAAGGCTGCCCTGCTGGCTGTACGACAGGCGATCGACCAACCGCTCCAGTTCAGCCATGTCTTGCAGGGCCGCCACCGATGCAGAGGCAGAAACATCTGCCTCGGGCAGCCTGCGCGGATCGGACGCCCGTGCCCAGGCGGAACGCGCTCCTCCGGGCGACAGGGCCACTGCGCCGCTGTGGGCGCCGCCGCCCAGCACCGATTCATAAGGGTCGCCGATGCCGCCAAGCATCTGGCGCAGAATGCCCACCGTGAGCAAAGCTTCCTGGGCCTGCTCTGCCAGCGGTACCGCAGCACTCCAGCCGGGCTCCTGTCCATACCCGCCGTACAGGCTGGCACCCGCCCCTGGCGTTGTGGAAAACGAACTGGCAGCGCCCCCCTGGCCACCGCGCACGGTGGCACCCAAACCACCCCCAGACGCTACGCCATAGCCCACGGGGACAATACCGTGCTCGCTCAGGTCTTTGGCGGCACGCTGGTACACCGCCACCAATTGCTGGCCCAGCAGCTGGCGCATGTGCAGCATCCAAGCCTCGCGCACCGGCGCAGGCACACCCGTTTCAGCCACCACCCGTTGCAGGGCGCGGATGTAGTTTTCTGGCCGCAAGGGGTTGCGCTCAGGTTGCACACGCCGCAGCCCCTGGGCGGCACTGACCAAACCGTTGAGTTCAGCCAGCACGGCATCGGTGGCATGCAGCGCCTGCTGCTGTGCGCGCGACAGCTCTACCTGGGCTTGCACCTCGGCATCGTCCACCAGCGACAGCTCGCCAAAGTCCATGCCCGAAGGATCGGATGGGCGGGATTTGGCCGTCTCTGGCCCTTCGGCAAAGATTTCGAGCAAGGCCATGGGATAGGCCTTGACCATGGCCGCCTCATGCGCGTGCAGCAAGCGCAGTGCGTCGCTGGCCAGATTGCGCTGCTGGATGTCGCGCGTGCCCGACTCCTGTGCAGTCAGGGCGCTGCGCGTGACCTCCAGCAGCTTTGCCATGAGCGCCTCGCCCTCGCGCACGGCGTTGACGACGCAGGCCCTGAAAACCGCTCGGGTGCGGGACTCAGACTGTGACATGGCAAAGCAATCCCGGTGAATGGATGCAACAGAACAGGCTTACTTGAGCGCCTTGAAACGCATGCGGTGGGGCCGTGCGCCCTCATCGCCGAGGCGCTTTTTCTTGTCGGCTTCGTACTCTTGGTAGTTGCCGTCAAAGAACGTCCACTGGCTGTCGCCTTCAGCGGCCAGGATGTGCGTGGCGATGCGGTCGAGGAACCAGCGGTCATGGCTGATGACCAGCACGCTGCCCGCAAACTCCAGCAGCGCGTCTTCCAAAGCCCGCAGGGTTTCCACATCCAGGTCGTTGGAGGGCTCGTCCAGCAGCAGCACGTTGCCGCCCGCAATCAGGGTTTTGGCCAGATGCAGGCGCCCACGCTCACCACCCGAGAGCATGCCCACCTTCTTTTGCTGGTCAGCTCCGTTGAAGTTGAAGCGCCCGCAGTAGGCGCGGCTGGCCATCTGGAACTTGCCCACGTTGAGGATGTCCAGACCGCCCGAGACATCTTCCCAGACGGTTTTTTCGTTGGCCAGCACATCGCGGTGCTGATCGACAAAGGCCATGTTGACGGTCGAGCCGACCACCACCGTGCCGCTGTCGGGCTGTTCTTTGCCGGCCAGCAGCTTGAACAGCGTCGATTTACCCGCGCCGTTGGGGCCGATGATGCCGACGATGGCACCGGGCGGCACAGTGAAGCTGAGGTTGTCAATCAGCAGCCGATCGCCAAACGACTTGCTGACGTTGTGGAATTCGAATACCTGTTGGCCCAGGCGATCGGCCACAGGAATGAAAATTTCCTGCGTCTCGTTGCGCTTTTGGTATTCCATGTCGCTCAGCTCTTCAAAGCGAGCCAGGCGCGATTTGCTCTTGGCCTGGCGTGCCTTGGGGTTCTGGCGCGACCATTCCAGTTCTTTTTTCAGTGCCTTGGCGTGGGCTTCTTCGCTCTTTTGCTCTTGCGCCAGGCGATCGCCCTTTTGCTCCAGCCAGGTGCTGTAGTTGCCCTTCCATGGAATGCCACGGCCCCGGTCCATTTCCAGAATCCATTCCGCCGCGTTGTCGAGGAAGTAGCGATCGTGGGTGATGGCCACCACGGTGCCAGGAAAGCGTTGCAAAAACTGCTCCAGCCAATCCACTGACTCGGCATCCAAGTGGTTGGTGGGCTCATCGAGCAACAGCATATCGGGCTTGGACAGCAGCAGGCGGCACAGTGCCACGCGGCGCTTTTCACCGCCCGAGAGCATGCCGATCTTGGCGTCCCACGGCGGCAGGCGCAACGCGTCGGCGGCAATTTCAAGCTGGTGCTCGGAGTCAGTTCCGGCGGTAGCGATGATGGCTTCGAGCTCGGCCTGCTCGGCAGCCAGGGCATCAAAGTCAGCGTCCTCGGCACCGTAAGCGATATAGACCTCTTCCAGTCGGGCCTTGGCGGCAAACACCGCGCCCATCGATTCTTCCACCGACTCGCGCACCGTGTGCTCATCGTTGAGCTTGGGTTCTTGCTCCAGGTAACCGATGGTCAATCCGGGCATGGGCAGCGCTTCGCCCTCGAATTCCTTGTCGACACCGGCCATGATCTTGAGCAACGTGGACTTGCCCGAGCCATTGAGACCCAGCACGCCAATTTTGGCGCCCGGAAAAAACGAGAGCGAAATGTCCTTCAAGAGCTGGCGCTTGGGGGGCACCGTCTTGCTGACGCGGTTCATGGAGTAAACGTATTGGGCCATCTGTAGTAGTCACACCTGCAAAAAAAGGCAGAGGATTCTGCGAACAAACCGCGATTATCGGCTCATGCGACAATATCCGTCGTTGCGCACTCCAGTTGTGCGCAACATCAGCAGTCTGCTGGGGACGACGCAAGCAATTGCCGGCTCCCACCCTTGAACCTTATCAGCCTAACACTGGCTCGGCAGCTCTCAGGTTGCCACGACAGGCCGATACCCGGCGCCCGGATGGGCGCGTCTTTTACATCACATTTGACGATCTGAATCTGGCTCCGGCCATCATGAAGGCTGTGCGTGAGCAGGGCTACGAAACCCCTACGCCCATCCTGGCGCAGGCCATTCCTGCGGTGCTGGCCGGGCAAGACCTGCTGGCAGGCGCACAAACCGGCACCGGCAAAACGGCAGCCTTCACGCTGCCCATGCTGCACCGCCTGTCGCTGGAAGCAGCGCCCAAAAGCAAATTTGGCGGCAAAGGCGTGCGCGCCCTGGTGCTGACGCCCACGCGCGAACTGGCCGCACAGGTCGAAGAGTCCGTGCGCCAGTACGGCAAGTACCTCGACCTGAACTCCACTGTGGTGTTCGGCGGTGTGGGCATGAACCCGCAAATCGACCGCATCAAGCGCGGCGTGGACGTGCTGGTGGCCACGCCAGGCCGTCTGCTGGACTTGCAGCAACAAGGTTTTCTGGACTTGTCCACCGTGCAGATGCTGGTGCTCGATGAGGCCGACCGCATGCTGGACATGGGCTTCATCCACGACGTCAAGAAAATCCTGGCGCTGGTGCCCAAAGATAAGCAAAGTCTGCTGTTCTCGGCCACCTTCAGCGATGAAATCCGCGAACTGGCCGGCACACTGCTCAAAGACCCGCAAAGCATTCAGGTGACGCCGCGCAACACCACCGTGCAGCGCATCTCGCAGGTGATTCACCCGGTGGGCCGGGGCAAGAAAAAGCAGGCGCTGCTGCACATCATCCAGGAGCACAACTGGAGCCAGGTGCTGGTGTTCACACGCACCAAGTTCGGCGCCAACAACGTGGCCGAATTCCTGACCAAGAACGGCGTGCAGGCCATGGCACTGCACGGCAACAAGAGCCAAAGCGCACGCACGCAAGCGCTGGCGGGCTTCAAGAGCGGCGACATCCGCGCCCTGGTGGCCACCGACATTGCCGCACGCGGCATCGACATCGACGAGCTGCCCCACGTCGTCAACTACGAAATCCCCAACGTCTCCGAAGACTATGTTCACCGCATTGGCCGCACAGGCCGCGCGGGCAACAGCGGCGAAGCCGTGAGCCTGGTCTGTATGGACGAAGAAGGCTTCATGATGGACATCGAGCGCTTTACCAAGCAGCAGATTCCCGTGCAGATCATTGAAGGCTTTGGCCCCGAAGAAGGCGAAAAGGCCGAACCCATTGCCATGGGTCGCCAAACCATTTGGGGCGGCGCGGGTAAGCCCCCCAGCCGTGACGTGATGCAGGCCGCAGCCAAGGCCGCGCGCGGCGAGATGATGGAACGCATGCGCGCTGGCAAGGCACCCCAGGGCGATCGTGGCGGCAAACCCGCTGCTGGCAATGGTGGCGGTGGTGGCCAACGCAATGCAGGCGGCGGCGGTGGCCGCAGCGCCCCGCGCGGCGCGGCACCTGCTGGTGGTGCTGGCCGCGGCCCAGGTGGCCCAGGCCAGGGGCCAGCACGCGGACGCTCGGGTGGTGGTGGCGGCGGCGGACGTTTCAGTGATGCCCAACCCCCCCGCGAAAACGCCCATCTCGGAACGCATGGCGGCCACAGCATGCCATCGAGCCGGGGATCGGGCCCCTCGGGCCAGCCAGACCCCATGCGCACCAGCGTAGATAGCATGCTGGAGCGCGGTCGCCGTGGCGGCGGTGGCGGCTTCCGCAGCGGCGGTGGCGGCTATGGTGGCGGCGGCGGCGGACGCGGCGGCCCACGCGGTGGCAGCGGCGGCGCTGGCGGCGGCCCACGCGGCGGCTCGTTCAACCGCTGACAAACCACAGGCTGCGCAGCATGGCCCACCGCGCCCATGCTGTGCCAGCCCTGTACGCCAGCGCAGGCCCAGCGCGTCGGCCACAGCCAAAAATACCAAGCAAAAACGGCTTCAAAGGCGCGTGCAGCCTGCGCTATCAGCTATTCATCTAATAGCAAAAACTGCCTTCAACCGCATCGGCGGCCGCAGGCCATAGATGCTGCCAACGGGGTAACATTGCCCGCCCCACTGCCCAGCACCCTGCTGGCGGCATGTGGTGAATACAGGTTGACACACCATGACCATGTACCCGCACTCTGGCGTCTTGCCCCCCCAACACGCAAACACCCCTGGCTTGCGCAGCGCATCCCATGGCGTTTGCCGCGCACTGCCCACCCTGCTGGCCACGGCCCTGCTGGCCGCATGCAGCACCACACCGCTGCCACCCTGGCCTTCCGTCAGAAAAGTGCCGCCGCCCAAGCCGCCGCAAGCCGTGGTCGTGCCCGCCCCCCTGGGGCAGCCCCTGGCAGTGCCGCCTGCTACAGCACCCTCACCAGCCCTGCCTGCCGGACAGCCCGCAGCGCTGGGCAACGTGCTGGACAACGCCGCCGTCGCCGCCCGTTTTCCCGATCCGGCGGTGCGTTACCACACACCGGGCCTGGCAGCGCAGCGCTCTGCCTTCACCACCAACGCTGAACTGGCCCAGTGGCTGCGCGACCTGGCCGCTGGCCCCCTGCCAGCGGGCACGCAGGCGGCCTTGCTGGCGCTGGGCCCCTCGCAGGGCGCAGAACCCATCCACGCCCTGGTGCTCACGCGCGCACCCGGCACAGATCCCAACAGCCTGGCAGAAAGCCAGCGCCCCACCGTGCTGCTGATAGGCCAGCAACACGGCGACGAGCCTGCGGGCAGCGAGGCCCTGCTGGTCATGGCCCAAGAACTGCTGCGCGGGCCACTGGCGCCTTTGCTGGAGCGCATCAACGTCATTCTGGTGCCACGCGCCAACCCCGATGGCGCGCAGGCCGGTACGCGCAACACCGCCAACGGCATCGATCTGAACCGCGACCACCTGCTGCTGCGCACCCCCGAGGCCCGCGCACTGGCCGCGCTGGTGCGCGACTACCGCCCGCTGCTGGTGCTCGATGCCCATGAATACCCCGCCGCAGGCGACTACCTGGAAAAACTCAACGCCCTGCCCCGATACGACGCTCTGCTGCAATACGCCACCACGGCCAACATGCCAGAGTTCGTGACCAAAGCAGCACAAGAGTGGTACCACGAGCCGATGGTCAAGGCGCTACAGGCACAAGGGCTCAGCAGCGATTGGTACCACACCCCCGCTACCTCGCCTGCGGGGGCCCTGCGCATGGCCATGGGCAGGGCCCTGCCCGACAACGCCCGCAATGCCAATGGCCTGAAAAATGCCGTCAGCCTGGTGGTGGCCACACGCGGCATCGGCCTGGGCCATCGCCATATCCAGCGCCGCGTACACACCCACGTCACCGCGCTGGGCCACGCCCTGCGCAGCACCGCCGAACGCGCTGACAAGCTCGAACAGGTACGCGAGTTTGTCGATCGCGACACCACCGCCCTGGCCTGCCACGGCCAGGTAGTGCTTGAAGCGGGCCCCACGCCACTGGATCGCAACACCACCGCCCTGGACCCCAACACCGGCGCCGATCGCACGCTGGCCGTGCCCTGGGACTCCGCACTGCAACTGCGCACGCTGCAATCGCGCCCGCGCCCCTGCGGCTACTGGCTGGCCCCCGGCGCCACCACGGCCGTAGAGCGGCTTACGCTGCTGGGACTGCAAGTGCTGCGCGTGGCCGAGCCCGGCGGGGTGCTGGTGGACAGCTTCAGCGCCGCCGATGCCGCAGCGTCCACGCAACCCGACGCGCGAGCAGCCATCACCCTGGTGCGCAGCGCCATCGACGTGCCCGCAGGCAGCTTCTATGTGCCCCTGAACCAGCCGCTGGCCCACCTGGCCGTGGCCGCGCTGGAGCCCGGCACACCGGTCAGCTACACCAGCCACGGACTGATCGAGTCGCTCTCGGACACCGCACGCGTCATGTCCACACCATCGCTGATCTTTGAAGAGATGGAGTAAGCCCCACCCAGCGCGCCCAAGGCAGGCGCACGGAGCCGGCAAACCCGGAAATCACCCTGTTTTTGAAGCAAAAACGGCCCGCAATGCTTGCGGGCCGTGCGCTTTTAGCTACGCATTCGATAGCAAAAAAGGCCAGGGCTTTCTGGCCTGACCGTGCTTACGCTGCCACGCAATCGGCGTAGTAGCGCACCACGCCATCGGTGCCTTCCACCTCCACCAGGCCGTGGATGTCGGTTTCAAAACCGGGGCAGATTTTGGCGAAATCGCGCGCAAACTTCAGGTAATCGACAATTTTCTTGTTGAACACCTCGCCCGGAATCAACAGCGGAATGCCCGGTGGGTACGGCGTCACCAGCCCCACAGTGATGCGCCCTTCCAGGTGGTCGATTTCCACGCGCTCGGTGGTGCGGTGGGCAATGTGGGCGTAGGCGTCCGAGGGCTTCATGGCCGGCTTCAAGTCCGAGAGGTACATCTCGGTGGTCAGGCGGGCAATGTCGTGCTTGGCGTACATCTCATGGACGTGCTGGCACAGGTCGCGCAGGCCCATGCGCTCATAGACTTTGTGCTGCTGGCAGAACTCGGGAAGGATGCGCCACATGGGCTGGTTCTTCTCGTAATCGTCCTTGAACTGTTGCAGCGCCGTCAGCATGGTGTTCCAGCGGCCCTTGGTGATGCCGATGGTGAACATGATGAAGAACGAGTACAGGCCGGTTTTTTCCACCACCACGCCGTGCTCGGCCAGGTACTTGGTGACGATGCTGGCCGGAATGCCGGTCTTGTCGAACGCGCCATCCAGGTTCAGGCCCGGCGTGACGATGGTGGACTTGATCGGGTCCAGCATGTTGAAGCCATCGGCCAGCGGGCCAAAGCCATGCCACTTGCTGGCGCTCTTTTTGCCTTTGCCCTTGCCATCGCTGCGGATGATCCAGTCTTCGGCGCGGCCAATGCCCTCCTCGACCAGCTTGTCCGGGCCCCAGACCTTGAACCACCAGTCGTCCTTGCCAAACTCCTCTTCGATCTGGCGCATGGCACGGCGAAAGTCCAGCGCCTCCAGGATCGACTCTTCTACCAGCGCAGTGCCACCGGGTGGCTCCATCATGGCAGCGGCCACGTCGCAGCTGGCAATGATGCTGTACTGCGGGCTGGTCGAGGTGTGCATCAGGTACGCCTCGTTGAACAGGTGGCGGTCGAGCTTGGTGCTCTGCGAGTCTTGCACCAACACATGGCTGGCCTGGCTGATACCGGCCAGCAGCTTGTGGATGGACTGGGTGGCATAGACCACCGAATGCTGTGGCCGCGCACGCTTTTTGCCCATGGCGTGGTAGGCGCCGTAGAACGGATGGAAGGCCGCGTGCGGCAGCCAGGCCTCGTCAAAGTGCAGGTTGTCCACGTAGCCATCGAGCATCTGCTTGATGGTCTCGGTGTTGTAGAGCACGCCGTCATAGGTGGACTGCGTGAGCGTGAGCACGCGCGGCTTGACGGTGGTGGCATCCACACCCTGGAGCAAGGGGTTGGCGCGGATTTTTTCCTGGATGGTTTCGGGTTCGAACTCGCTCTGCGGAATCGGGCCAATGATGCCGAAATGGTTGCGCGTGGGCTTCAAAAACACCGGCACCGCGCCCGTCATGATGATGGCGTGCAGGATGGACTTGTGGCAGTTGCGGTCCACCACCACCACGTCGCCCGGCGCCACGGTGTGGTGCCAGACGATCTTGTTCGATGTGCTGGTGCCGTTGGTCACGAAGAAGCAGTGGTCGGCATTGAAGATGCGCGCGGCGTTGCGCTCCGATTCGCCAATGGCGCCGTTGTGGTCGAGCAGCTGGCCCAGCTCTTCGACCGCGTTGCACACGTCGGCGCGCAGCATGTTTTCGCCGTAGAACTGGTGGTACATCTGGCCCACGGGGCTTTTCAGGAAAGCCACGCCGCCCGAGTGGCCGGGGCAGTGCCAGCTGTACGAGCCGTCTTCCGCGTAGTCCAGCAGCGCCTTGAAGAACGGTGGCTGCACGCCCTCCAGGTAGCTCTTGGCCTCGCGGATGATGTGCTTGGCCACAAACTCGGGCGTGTCCTCAAACATGTGGATGAAGCCGTGCAGCTCGCGCAGGATGTCGTTGGGCAGGTGGCGGCTGGTTTTGGTTTCGCCGTAGATGTAGATGGGCACATCGGCGTTCTTGCGGCGCACCTCGCCAATGAAGCTGCGCAGGCTGTGCACGATGGGGTCTTGGCCCGCGCCCAGCGTGAATTCCTCGTCGTCAATCGACAGAATAAAAGCGCTGGCACGGCTTTGCTGCTGCGCAAACTGGCTCAGGTCGCCGTAGCTGGTAACGCCCAGCACCTCGAAGCCTTCGGCCTCAATCGCCTGCGCCAGCGCACGAATGCCCAGACCCGACGTATTCTCGGAACGATAGTCTTCATCGATGATGATGATGGGAAAGCGAAATTTCATGTGCAGCCTCTGTAAAGCCGTACCGTGCCCGGCCAAAAAACAAAATAGGCGCGAAGTGTAAGTAATAAGTATGTCGCTCTCTTGAAGCACATTCGATATGACCCAGAATGGGCGCTCTTGAGACCCATACACAGCGAGGTGCTTCTGATGGATGAATCCACTCTCTGGTGGCTGCTGACCGGCGCGACCGTCGCCGTCGAACTGCTGACCGGGACTTTTTACCTGCTCATGCTGGCCGTAGGACTGGCCGCCGGGGCGGCTGCCGCCCATGTCGGGCTGGGGCTGGCGGCGCAATTGATCGCTGCCTCCGTGGTGGGCGGCGGTGCCGTGGTGACGTGCTACTACTTTCGCAAAAAAGGCCCCGGCGCCCCTTCCGCCCGGGCCGACCGCAACGTCAACCTGGATGTGGGCGAAACCGTGTCCATAGACCAATGGAATGCCGATGGCACCGCCAGCGTCAAATACCGGGGCGCGCAGTGGACGGCCATTCACCGCCCCGGCACGGTGCCGCGCACCGGCCCGCACCGCGTGGCCGAACTGGTGGGCAGTCGGCTGCTGGTCGATCCGCTCTGACGCCAGCGTCCATACCCCATCACCCTGCCCCGGCACCTACCCGTGTCCCACCCGTTCCCCTCCCCACAGCAGAAAGGCTTGTCATGGAAGTAGCCATCGTCATCTTCGTCATTGCGGCGATCTTCATTGCGCGCTCGGTCAAGGTCGTGCCGCAACAGAACGCCTGGGTCAAAGAGCGCCTGGGCAAATACGCCGGCACCCTGACACCGGGGCTGAATTTTCTGGTGCCTTTTATCGACCGCGTGGCCTACAAGCACAGCCTGAAAGAAATTCCGCTCGATGTGCCCAGCCAGATCTGCATCACGCGCGACAACACGCAGCTGCAAGTCGATGGCATCCTGTACTTTCAGGTCACCGACCCAATGCGCGCCAGCTACGGCTCATCCAACTACATCATGGCCGTGACGCAACTGGCCCAGACCAGCCTGCGCAGCGTGATCGGCAAGCTCGAACTCGACAAAACCTTTGAAGAGCGCGACATCATCAACGCCCAGGTGGTGCAAGCCATTGACGAGGCGGCGCTGAACTGGGGCGTGAAAGTGCTGCGCTACGAAATCAAGGATTTGACGCCGCCCACCGAAATTTTGCGGGCCATGCAGGCGCAAATCACCGCCGAACGTGAAAAGCGCGCCCTGATCGCGGCCTCTGAAGGCCGCCGCCAGGAGCAGATCAACATCGCCACCGGCGAGCGCGAGGCCTTCATTGCCCGATCCGAGGGCGAAAAACAGGCCGCCATCAACAACGCCCAAGGCGAGGCCGCTGCCATCCTGACGGTGGCATCCGCCTCTGCCCAGGCCATTGAGCGCGTAGCCGCCGCCATACGCCAGCCCGGCGGAGAGCAGGCCGTGCAGCTCAAGGTGGCAGAAAAAGCCGTCGAAGCCTACGGCAAGGTGGCCCAGGATGCCACCACCACCCTGATCGTTCCCAGCAACATGACCGAGGTATCGGCGCTGATTGGCTCGGCCATGAAGATGGTGCAGACCCAGAAGCCAACGTAAGTGCGGGTTTTCATGTTTTCTTGCCGAGAGGCCGGAAAACGCCAAAGTCATGGCTATAATCGAGGGCTTCGGAGAGGTGGATGAGCGGTTTAAGTCGCACGCCTGGAAAGCGTGTGTGGGCTAATCCCCACCGCGGGTTCGAATCCCGCCCTCTCCGCCAAAACAAAACCCCTTGCAATTCATTGACTTGCAAGGGGTTTTTCCTTTTGCGAAGCGATTTCGCACACGGCTATCACCGCCCCACCCCCACACCAAGCGCGTGCCAGCAGAACTGGGGCAGGCAAACGCTGCGCTCGTCAGGGTGCCAACCAATTATTGCTATCAAATAAATAGCTGCTTACGCATATCACGTAAGGCTTGAACTCATATTTGGCTTAAATTCCGGAGAGCAGCACCCCCACGCTGGAAGAAAGCCCGGTATGCCACCCCACGATACGCGCCCGTCCACCGCCCCTGTGACCACCCCCGTGGCGGATACGACAGCCGATGCCCACCAGGGGCTGGGCAGCGCCGAAGCAGCGCGCCGCCTGGCCATCGATGGCCCCAATGCGCTGCCCGGCAGTGCCCCGCGCTCTGCGGCGGCCTTGTTGTGGGACGTGCTCACTGAGCCCATGCTGCTGATGCTGCTGGCGGCGGGCGGCATCTACCTGGCGCTGGGCGACCGGGGCGAGGCGCTGTTCTTGCTCAGTTTTGTCTTCGTAGTGATCGGCATCACGCTGGCGCAGGAGCACAAGACGCAGCGTGCGCTCGAATCCCTGCGCGACCTGTCGGCACCGCGCGCCCTGGTCATGCGCGATGGCCAGGAACAACGCATTGCCGGGCAGGATGTGGTGCGCGGCGACCTGCTGATACTGCACGAGGGCGACCGCATCGCCGCTGATGCGCAGTTGATCCAAGGCCAGCTGGAAGTGGACGAGTCGCTGCTCACCGGCGAGGCCGTGCCCGTTACCAAACTGCCCGCAGCGCAGGCCGATCAGGCAACCGCTGCCGCTGCTGCCGCCAGCACCGCACCGCCCCAATCCAAGCCAGCCCCCTCAGGGTGCAACGCAGCACACACCGTGGCCAGCGTGGGGGCCTTATTTGCCAGCACCGTGGTCACGCGTGGCGTGGGGCTGGCGCGGGTGTGCGCCACCGCCAGCCATACCGCAGTGGGCCGCCTGGGTGCCGATCTGGCGACCACTGCCGAGCCCGCCTCGGCGCTGCAACAAGGTTCGCGCACGCTGGTGCGTCGGCTGGGCGCCATCGCGGTGGTGCTGGCCAGTGCGCAGGTGGTGCTGGGCTGGTGGTGGAACGGCGGGGCGCTGCTCGACAGCCTGCTGTCTGGCATTGCGCTGGCCATGGCCATCCTGCCCGAAGAAATCCCGGTGATTCTCACGGTATTTCTGGCGCTGGGCGCGTGGCGGATTTCGCAGCAAAAGGTGCTGACGCGGCGCGTCACGGCGGTAGAAACGCTGGGCGCCATCACCGTGCTGGCGGTGGACAAAACGGGCACGCTCACCATGAACCGCATGGCCGTGGCAGAGCTGGCCACGGCCAATGAACGTTTCACGCCAGAGGACGCCCACCACCTGCCCGAAACCTTCCACCTGCTGACCGAATTTGCCATGCTGGCCACGCCGGGCGACCCGTTCGACCCGATGGAAAAAGCCATCCAGCACTTTGGCCACCAATGGCTGGCAGGCACCGAACATGTCCACGACGGGTACGAGTCGGAGTTTGAATACGCGCTCTCGGGCGATATCCTGGCCATGACGCGCGTTTTTGCCAGCGACGAACCCGACACACACCTGCTGGCCACCAAGGGCGCCCCCGAGGCTGTGGCCGACCTGTGCCACCTCGGCGCTGCGCAGCGCGAAACCATCCGCCGCCAGGTCGAGTCCATGGCCGAGCGGGGTCTGCGCGTGCTGGGCGTGGCGCGCGGGCACTGGAGGGGCCCGGCCCTGACACCCGACCAAAGCCCGCCCTGGCCGCAAAGCCAGCACGACTTCGACTTTGAATTTCTGGGCCTGCTGGCACTGGCCGACCCACCACGCCCCGAAGTGCCTGCCGCCCTGGCGCAATGCCGCCGCGCAGGTGTGCGCGTGGTCATGATGACTGGCGACCACCCGGCCACGGCCCGCGCGATTGCGCAGCAGGTGGGCCTGTCGGCGCGCCCCGAGGTGCTGACCGGCGCTGAACTCGAAGCGCTGGACGATGCCGCCCTGACCGCGCGCCTGCGCCATGTGGACTTGTGCGCGCGCCTGACACCCGCGCACAAGCTGCGTCTGGTGCAACTGCTGCGTGCCAGCGGCGAGGTGGTAGCCATGACAGGCGATGGTGTCAACGATGCCCCCGCGCTCAAGGCCGCCGATGTGGGCATCGCCATGGGCGAGCGCGGCACCGACGTGGCACGCGAGGCCGCCGCCCTGGTGCTGCTGGACGACAGCTTTGCCCGCATCGTGGCCGCCATCCGCCAAGGCAGGCGCATTGACGACAACCTGCGCAAAGCCATCCGCTTCACCTTCGCGGTTCACCTTCCGATCATTGCGCTGGCACTGATCCCCACGCTCTTGCAATGGCCAGCGCTGCTGCTGCCAGTACACATCGTGCTGCTGCAATTGCTGATAGACCCGACCTGCGCGGTGGTGCTGGAGGCCGAGCCCGAGGCCCCGGGCCTGATGGAGCGTGCGCCGCGCGCGGTCGGCGATTCGCCCTTTGCCCTGGCGGCCCTGGGCTATGCCGTGGTGCAGGGCCTGGGCATTGCAGTGCTGCTGCTGTGGGGCCATGCCTGGTTCAATGCCCAAGGGGCCAGTGCAGCACAAAGCCGGGGCGTGGTGTTTATCACGCTGGTGCTCAGCGTGATGCTGCTGATTCTGGCGCAGCGCAACGTGGCGCGGCCCGCCCTGTGGTCGGTGCGCTCGCCCACGCCCTGGCTGTGGCGGATCACGGCGGCCATGCTGTTGATGCTGGCGGCAGTCACCGGTCTGCCCTGGCTGCGCGGGTTGATGGGGCTGGCACTGCCCGGCACGGTGGGCATGGTCACCGTGGCAGCGCTGCTGGCACTGTGCCTGGCATGGCTGGAGCTGGTGCGCCTGCTGGGCCAGCACCTGGGGCTGGTACGGCGCTAGCGCGGGGCACTACACCGGCGGCGCAGCGCTGTCGCGCACCGGCACCGGCGCGTGGTCCAGGTCAGGGCGGCGCCAGGGGTCTACGTGGGTCATCAGGTTGAGCACACGGTGGCGCTGCATCACGCGCTGGCGGGCCACCACGGCAATGTCGTGGCCCGCTTCGACGCTCAGGCTGGCGTCCACTTCGATGTGGGCATCGACCACGATCATGTCGCCCATCTTGCGCGTGCGCACGTCGTGGACATCACTGACGCCGGGGGTGTCGCGCAGCGTCTGGCAAATGGCCTGCACCTCTTGCGCATCGACGGCGCGGTCCATCAGGTCATGCAGGGCATCCCAGCCAAACGTCCAGCCCATTTTGGCGACCATGAAACCGACGATCAGCGCCGCAATCGGGTCGAGGATGGGGTAGCCCGCCAGGTTGCCCGCAATGCCAATCCCCACCACCAGCGACGAGGCCGCATCCGATCGCGCGTGCCAGGCATTGGCCACCAGCATGCTGGACTTGACGCGCTTGGCCACCGCCAGCATGTAGCGAAACAGCAGCTCTTTGCCCACCAGCGCCGCGCCCGCCACCCACAGGGCCACGGCATGCACCTGGGCCACGCTGGCGGGGTTTTCAAGCTTGAGCACCGCCGACCACACCATGCCCACACCCACCGCCAGCAGCAGCAGGCCCAGTACCAGCGAGGCGGCGGTTTCAAAGCGCTGGTGGCCGTAGGGGTGGTTGGCATCAGCGTCTTTCTGGCTGTGCCGGTTGGCCAGCAGCACGACAAAATCGGCCACCAGATCCGACAGCGAATGGATGCCGTCGGCAATCAGCCCCTGCGACTTGGACAGCACGCCCACCACAATCTGCAAGGTGGACAACACCACGTTGACCCACACACTGACCCAGGTACTGCGCGAAGCGGCCGCAGCGCGCTCTTGCAGGGTGTAGGGGGTGTCTTCCGAATCGTCGGCAAAGTCTGTGCGTTTCATGGGAGGCCATTAAAGGGGGTGATCAACCAGGTGCGGGGCACGGGCCCTACTCCAGCCAGGATCGGCTGCCACTGCCGATAGAAGCAGCCAGCCGCTGCAAGGCAGGAACGTAGCGCTCCTGCAGTTCATGGGGCGCGACTGCAGCTTTGGGGAACACCATATTCAGCACCGCCAACAAGCGCTTGGCGCAATACACCGGCACGGCCACAGCGGCAAACTCGGCTTCGCGTATCCATTCGCCTTCGTTGCTGGCGTAGCCGCGCGCACGGGTTTCATCCACCAGGCGCTGCACTGCGCACTGGTCACGGGCCATCTCACCGAGCCAGTCGCTGCGCTGCGCCAGCAAAGCGATCAGGGCCTGGCGCTCGGCATCCGAGCAAGCGGCCAGATAAGCGCGCCCCAGGGCCGTGACCAACAGCGGCATTTTTTCGCCAATCATGGCGCGGTGCTGTGACAGCAGGCTCCAGCGGTGGGTGGACTCGCGCACCACCATGAAGCCCGACTCCAGCGTGCCCAGGTCGCAGGGCCACAGCAATTCGCGCACGGACGCCTTCATCAGCGGGGCGGCCACCTGGTCAATCCAGGCATCGTCTTCAAAACCTTCACTGAGGCGGCGTACCTCAAACGTCAGGTAGTACTGCCCATCGCGCTCGCCGTGGCGCACAAATCCCTCAGCGCGCAGCGTCTCCAGCAGGCGCTTGACGGTGGTGCGGTGTACGCCACAGGCCTTGGCCAAATCGGTGGTGCTGGCCTGACCGCCCGGCGCCCGGTTGAGTGCCTTGAGCACGTCCAGGCCCCGGGCCAGGCTGCGCACGTCCTTGTAAGGCGGGGCAGCCGATGCGGCAGACAGCAAAGAAGGCGGTGGTGGGGGGCGTGTGGGCACGGGGCGCTCGGTGCAAGGGAGGTTCAGCGGCGGAGTAAGGGATTTCCCTGTGCTTTATGTGCACTGGATGCACTCAGTTTACCGCTTGATCTAACGCAAACAGAATTCATTTTTCACCCCCCGTCGCAATCACTCCAAAGCTACACCCATGGACACCAACACCTCTCCCAAGGCCGCCACGGCGGACTTTGATGCCGACATCGTGATCGTCGGTGCAGGCCCGGTCGGGCTGACCATTGCCAACACCCTGGGCGTAGCTGGCGTCAAAACGCTGGTGATTGAAAAGCTCGAAGAGATCATTGACTACCCCCGCGCCATCGGTATTGACGACGAGGCCCTGCGCACCATCCAGACTGCCGGGCTGGCCGACGAGGTGGCAGCGCACATCACGCCCGACCACTGGATGCGCTTTTTTACCGCCGACGGCCAGTGCTTTGCATCGATTGAGCCGCGCACCGACGAGTTCGGCTGGTCGCGGCGCAACGCCTTCATCCAGCCGCAGGTGGACAACATCCTCTACCAGGGCCTCAAGCGCTTTGCCCATGTCGACACCCTGTTTGACCACGGCGTGACCGGCATCACCCAGGATGCCGACGGCGTGACGCTGCAACTGGAAAGCGGCAAAGGCCAGACCCGTACCGTGCGCGCCCGCTACGTGGCCGCCTGCGACGGGGGCAACAGCATCATCCGGCGCACCCTGGGCGTGGCCTACGAAGGCCGCACCAAAGCCAACCAATGGATCGTGGTGGACGTGCGCAACGACCCGCTGGGCACACCGCACATCGACATGTGCTGCGACCCCGAGCGCCCTTACGTCTCGGCTGCACTGCCCCACGGCATCCGCCGCTTTGAGTTCATGGTGATGCCGGGCGAGACGGAAGAAGAACTGTCCAAACCCGAGAACATGGCCAAGCTCATGCGCAAGGTGGTGCCTGATCCGGACAAGGTCGATTACATCCGCAAGCGTGTGTACACCCACAACGCCCGCCTGGCCGCCACCTTCCGCGTCAACCGCGTGCTGCTGGCCGGGGATGCGGCGCACATCATGCCGGTGTGGCAAGGCCAGGGCTACAACAGCGGTATGCGCGATGCCTGCAACCTGGCCTGGAAGCTGGCCATGGTGGTGCAAGGCAAGTGCGGCGAAGCCATGCTCGACAGCTACGGCCAGGAGCGCCGCGACCACGCCCGCTCCATGATCCACCTGTCGGAAGTGGCCGGTGACATCTTCGCCCCCGAAAACCCGCTGGTCGGCCAGGTGCGCGACAAGCTGATGCTGGCGCTCAACGCCGTGCCGCCAGTCAAGCAGTACTTTGCCGAGATGCGCTTCAAGCCCATGCCCCGCTACGAGCGTGGCATCGTCGTGCCGCCTGAGCGCAGCGAATCGCGCCCGCTGATGGGCGGCCTGCTGCGCCGCTCGGGCGACACCCCCATGGGCCGCCTGCTGGGCCTGATGGCCGAGAAAAAAGAATCTTTCATTGGCCGCGTGCTCAACGGGTTGGAGGCGCCCCAGCCCTCGCCCGTGGGCCGCATGTTCATCCAGCCGCGCGTGACCACCGAAGCCGGTGAAACCCTGCTGCTGGACGACGCCATCGGCCTGAACTTTGCCGTGCTGGCCTGGGGCACCGACCCCACCTTCAACATGAGCGCGCGCAGCATCGCCTTCTGGCAGCGCATGGGCGTGAAGTTCATCTGCGTCAAGCCGCAGGTGCAAATGGCCTACCGCGATGCGCTGCGCCCCGGCGTCATCACGCTGGGCGATGCGCAGGGCCGCATCAAGGACTGGTTCAGCCAGCAAAGCCAATCGGTGGTGTTTTTGCGCCCCGACCGCTTTGTGGCCGCCATCTGCGCGCCCCAGGGCGTGGATGCCACCACCGCCGCGCTGGCACGCCTGCTGGCCGCGCCGCTGGAGGCCTGAGCCATGACCGCACCCCGCGCTTTTCTGGGCATGTCGCACTCGCCGCTGCTGGGGCTCAACCCCATCAGTGCCGAGGTGGAGCAGTCGCTCAACGCCGCCGTGGCGCAAGCGCGCCAGCAGGTGCTGGCGTTTGACCCCGAGCTGATCGTGCTGGTCGGCCCCGACCACTACAACGGCTTTTTCAACGAGCTGATGCCACCGTTCTGCATCGGCAGCGCCGCCACCTCGGTGGGCGACTACCTCACGCCACCGGGCGAACTCAACGTGGCCACCGACGCCGCACTGGCCCTGGCCACGCGGCTGATGGACGATGACTTCGACATCGCCCTGTCGCGGCGCATGCAGGTGGACCACGGTTTCTCGCAGGCCCTGCAATTTTTGTGGGGCGGGCTGGACACACCACCAGTGGTGCCGATTTTTCTGAACGCCGTGGCGCAGCCCGGCATTGCACGCCTGCGCCGCTGCCGCCAACTGGGCCAGGCCATTGGCCGTTTTCTGGACGGCCTGCCGCAGCGCACGCTCTTGATTGGCTCGGGCGGCCTCTCGCACGAGCCGCCCGTGCCCACGCTGGCCCACCCCGACCCGGCCATCCGCGAGCGCATCACCATCAAGCGCGAACCCACGCAGGCCGAGCGCGCTGCCAAAACCCAGCGCGTGATGGACGCCGGCATGGCACTGGCCGCTGGCGACTCTTCCATGAAGCCGCTCAACCCCGACTGGGATAAACGCTACATGGACGCGCTGGAGCACGGCCAGCTCGACGCCCTGGTGCAGTGGACGGAAGACTCCATCGAGCAGGAAGCCGGTCTGTCGGCCCATGAATCCAAAACCTGGCTGGTGGCGCGCGCCGCCCTGCCCCAAGCCCCCCTGCGCTGCACCTTGCGCCATTACCAAGCCGTGCCCGAGCTGATTGCGGGCTACGGTGTGCTGTTCATGCAGACCGCATGATGGCGATTTTTTTCTCCAAGGAACCCCGTCCATGAGCACCCCGGAACAAATGCAGATCAACGCCTGGGCCGAACGGCTGCGCCGCGCAGAGGCCAGCGGCACGCCCATCGCCCCGCTGCGCACCGAGATCCCGAACAACGAAACCGCCTACGCCGTGCAATTGGCCAACGTGCGCCATGCCGTGGAGCAGGGTCGGCGCATCGTGGGGCGCAAGATCGGCCTGACCTCGCTGGCCGTGCAAAAGCAACTGGGCGTAGACCAGCCCGACTTTGGCACGCTGCTGTCAGACATGATTTTTGGCGATGACGAAATCATTCCGGCATCGCGCACCCTGCAACCCAAAGTGGAAGCCGAAGTGGCGCTGGTGCTGGAGCGTGACCTCGACCTGGACGACGCCACGCTGATCGACGTCATCAACGCCACCGCCTATGTGCTGCCCGCCATCGAGATCGTGGGCAGCCGCATCGCCCACTGGAACATCCAGTTCATCGACACCGTGGCCGACAACGCCTCCAGCGGCCTGGTGGTGCTGGGCGGTGTGCCCACCAAGCTCCATGGCCTCGACCTCAAGCTGGTCGAAATGACCATGACCAGCAACGGCCAGCCCGTCTCCAGCGGCAACGGCGCCGCCTGCCTGGGCCACCCGCTCAATGCCGCCGTCTGGCTGGCACGCAAGATGGCATCGCTGGGCCAGCCACTGCGTGCGGGCGATCTGGTGCTGACCGGCGCCCTCGGCCCCATGGCCCCCGTTCAGCCGGGCGACCACATCGAAGCGCGCATCAGCGGCGTGGGCACGGTGCGCGCGCGCTTTGGCTCCTGACTTTTTCTTTTCCTCCCACCCCCCTATTCACACCAGGAGACACCCATGCTGCTTCGCCGTACCGTTATTGCCGCTCTGTCCGCCACCGCTTTGGCCGGACTGGCCCACGCCCAGGCCCCCGCTTTTCCCACCCGCCCCGTGACCATGGTGGTGCCCTTCCCTGCGGGCGGCATCACCGACACCATTGCCCGCGCCCTGGCGCAAAAAATGGGTGACACCCTGGGCCAATCCGTCATCGTGGACAACAAACCCGGTGGCGGCGGCCAGATTGCAGCCACCCAGGTCAAGCAAGCCGCTGCCGACGGCCACACGGTTTTCGTGGGCGCGACAGAAATGTTCGCCATCAACCAGAACCTGTTTCGCAAGTTCTCTTACGACCCTTTGAGAGACTTCACGCCCATCAGCTCGCTGATCGCCTCGCCGCTGGTGCTGGTGGTGCCCGCCAACAGCCCGGTCAACAGCGTCAACGACCTGGTGCAGCAGGCCAAAACCCGCAAAGGCGGCATGAACTTTGCCTCGCAGGGCATTGGCTCCATCGGCCACCTGCTGGGCGAATTGTTCCGGGGCCAGACCGGCGGTGAATACAACCATGTGGCCTACAAAGGCTCGGCCCCTGCGCTGCAAGACGTGATGGCAGGCCAGGTGGACATGATGTTCGACCCCGTCATCACCACCGCGCCGCTGATCGCTGGCAAAAAGCTCAAGCCCCTGGCCATTGCCGCTGCCAAGCGCTCGCCACAATTGCCCGATGTGCCCACGCTGGCCGAGCTGGGCATCAAGGGCGTGGATGCAGGCGTGTGGTTTGGTGCCGTGGCCAAAGCCGGTACGCCCGAGCCTGTCGTGGCCAAGCTGAACGACGCCTTCTTGAAGGCGCTGAAAGACCCGGAAATCCTCAAGCGATTCTCGGAGCAAGGCATGCAGCCCTTCCCCTCGTCGCCCGCGCAATTTGGCAGCTTCATGCAATCCGAAGTGGCCCGCTGGGCACCACTGATCAAGGCCAGCGGCGCCTCTGTGGACTGAAAGTACCCCCAGCATGACCCGCAAACTCAAGGCTGCCATCATTGGCAGCGGCAACATTGGCACGGACTTGATGATCAAGATTCTGCGCCACGGCCAGCACATCGAAATGGGCGCCATGGTGGGCATCGACCCGGCTTCCGACGGCTTGGCGCGCGCCGCCCGCATGGGCGTTGCCACCACGCACGAAGGCGTGCAGGGCCTGACGCGCATGGACGTGTTCAAAGACATCGACTTCGTGTTCGACGCCACCAGCGCCAGTGCCCACGTGCAGAACGACGCCTTGCTGCGCGCACTCAAGCCCGGCATCCGCATGATCGACCTCACGCCTGCGGCCATCGGCCCGTACTGCATCCCCGTGGTCAACGGCCAGGCCCACCTGGACGCGCCCAACGTCAACATGGTCACCTGCGGCGGCCAGGCCACCATCCCCATGGTGGCAGCCGTCTCGCGCGTGGCCAAGGTGCACTACGGCGAGATCGTGGCCAGCATCTCCAGCAAAAGCGCAGGCCCCGGCACACGCGCCAACATCGACGAGTTCACCGAAACCACCTCCAAGGCCATCGAAGTGGTGGGCGGCGCTGCCAAGGGCAAAGCCATCATCGTGCTCAACCCGGCCGAGCCGCCGCTGATCATGCGCGACACGGTCTATACGCTGTCCGACCTGGCCGACGAAGCCGCCATTGCCGCCTCGGTAGAGCGCATGGCCGCCGACGTGCAGGCCTACGTGCCCGGCTACCGCCTGAAGCAAAAAGTGCAGTTCGACCGCCTGGAGGGCCTGCACATTCCTGGCGTGGGCAAGAACCTGAGCGGCCTCAAGACCTCGATCTTCCTGGAAGTCGAGGGCGCAGCCCACTACCTGCCCGCCTACGCCGGCAACCTGGACATCATGACCAGCGCGGGCCTGCGCACCGCCGAGCACATGGCCCAGCGCATGCTGGCCGCAGCCACCGCCTGAGGAGCGCACCATGGACAAGAAAATCTACATCTCCGACGTGACCCTGCGCGACGGCAGCCACGCCATCCGCCACCAGTACAGCGTGGCGCAGGCCAAGCAAATTGCCAAGGCGCTGGACGATGCCAAGGTCGACTCCATCGAAGTGGCCCACGGCGACGGCCTGCAAGGCGGCAGCTTCAACTACGGCTTTGGCGCCCACACCGACGTGGAGTGGATCGAGGCCGTGGCCAGCGTGGTCCAGCACGCCAAAATCGCCACGCTGCTGCTGCCCGGCATCGGCACCGTGCACGACCTCAAAGCCGCCTACGACGCGGGCGCGCGCATCGTGCGCGTGGCCACCCACTGCACCGAAGCCGACATCAGCCGCCAGCACATCGAATACGCCCGCCACCTGGGCATGGAAGCCGTGGGCTTTCTGATGATGAGCCACATGCAAACGCCCCAGGGCCTGGCCCAGCAGGCCAAGCTCATGGAAAGCTACGGCGCCACCGTGTGCTACGTGGTCGATTCGGGCGGCGCGCTGTCCATGAACGACGTGCGTGACCGCTTCCGTGCCTTCAAGGACGTGCTCAAGCCCGAGACGCAAACCGGCATGCACGCCCACCACAACCTGAGCCTGGGCGTGGCCAACTCCATCGTGGCCGTGGAAGAAGGCTGCGACCGCGTGGACGCCAGCCTGGCGGGCATGGGCGCGGGCGCGGGCAATGCGCCGCTGGAAGTGTTCATTGCCGCCGCCGACCGCATGGGCTGGAACCACGGCACCGACCTGTACCGGCTGATGGACGCCGCCGACGACATCGTGCGCCCGCTGCAAGACCGCCCCGTGCGCGTGGACCGCGAGACACTGGCACTGGGCTACGCCGGGGTGTACAGCAGCTTCCTGCGCCACAGCGAAGTGGCGGCCCAGAAATACGGCCTCAAAGCCGTGGACATTCTGGTGGAGCTGGGCAAGCGGCGCATGGTGGGCGGTCAGGAGGACATGATCGTGGACGTGGCCCTGGACTTGCTCAAGGCCCAGGAGCACGAGCGCATACACGCCATGCCCGTGATGAGCGAGGCAGGCTGATTGCCGGGGCTGGCGTACGCCAACGCGCACCCAGCCCTTCAGTTCAGGCCAAAATGGCCTCCAGCCCTTGCGCAGCAAGCGCTACCAGCTATTTATTTAATAGCACCATCCACCCGACACACACCATGACCGACTCCACCCCCGCCCTGACCGAAGCCGCCACCAGCCGATTTGTCCGCATCCAGGAAGGCGACCTGAACCTGCAACTGCACTACAACGACATCGGCGAAGGCGCCGAAACCGTGGTCATGCTGCACGGCTCGGGCCCCGGCGCCAGCGGCTGGGCCAACTTCAACCGCAACATCGAGCCCCTGGTGGCGGCGGGCTACCGCGTCATCCTGCTGGACTGCCCCGGCTGGAGCAAAAGCGACCCCATCGTCAACACCGGCTCGCGCTCCGACCTGAACGCCCGCGCGCTGAAGGGCCTGATGGACGCCATCGGTCTGGACAAAGTCCACATCATCGGCAACTCCATGGGCGCGCACAGCACCGTGGCCTTTGCGCTGGCCCACCCCACGCGCGTGGGCAAGCTGGTGCTGATGGGCGGCGGCACCGGCGGCCCCAGCCAGTTTGTGCCCATGCCCACCGAGGGCATCAAGCTGATTGGCGCGCTCTACCGCGACCCCAGCATCGAGAACCTCAAGCGCATGATGAATGTGTTTGTCTACGACGCCAGCAGCCTGACCGACGCGCTGTACCAAGCGCGCCTGGACAACATGCTGGCGCGCCGCGACCACCTGGAAAATTTCGTCAAAAGCAGCACGGCCAACCCCAAGCAGTTCCCCGATTACGGCCACCGCCTGGGCGAAGTCACGGCGCAGACGCTGGTCATCTGGGGCCGCGACGACCGCTTTGTGCCCCTGGACGTGGGCCTGCGCCTGGTGTGGGGCCTGCCCAACGCCGAGCTGCACGTGTTCAGCCGCTGCGGCCACTGGGCGCAGTGGGAGCACGCCGACAAGTTCAACCGCATGGTGCTGGACTTTTTGGCGCACTGAGCGCCAACGCACTGGGCGCGCTGGCCGTAATGGGTGCGCGCCCGGCCCCAGCGCCCATGCCAAAGCCAGCGGTGCGCCGGTGGGCCACCCCACCGGCTGCACCCCCACCCGCCTCGGCGGGTTTTTTTATTTATTTTGATAGCTGCTCGCGCTTTACTGGCAAGGGTCAGAGCCTGTTTTTTCTGTCAGATGCGTGGTCACTGGCGCATCCGGTACGGTGCAGGCTTTGCCGGTGCGCCGGCATTGCTCGTTGTCACGCCAATAGGCACCGTGGCTGAGGCAACCCGTCTGGCAAATCACGCTGTCTGCCGCCGCCATGCTGGCCTGCCACCGCGCCAGCGGGCCAGACAGCAGCGCAAGGTCGGCACGGACAAATGCCAGCGCCGACACCCGCACGATGGCAGCCGCCCGCAGGCGAACCACCTGCGCCTGCAAATGCGCTATTTCAGCCTGCTGCTGCGCAATCAGGCGGCTGCAACGCTCTTGCACCGCCGCATACGTGCGGCACACGGCAACGTGCTCGGCAGGCAAAGTATCGGCAAAAGGGCTGGAAGTGGACATGGGGACGGGCCATTGCAGTCAAGTTCCAGGGCAGTATAGATGAGAATTACTTTTATTTAAAACACCTATTCCTCAACGGTACAGACCCTATGGGTGCAGACTTCTCTCGGCCAGAGCGCGCAGAAAGTTGGCGCTCCCGTAGTGGATGAGAGATTGGTATGGCTACCCGTTTCAACCACTGGCATCACTTCTCAGGTCGGGTACAGCCCCACCTTTTGCTGGGTCAGGTGCTCCACCAGCAGGCGGCGCAGTTGCTGGGCATTGAGGTGCTTGAGGCTTTCCAGCAGGCTGGTGGATGGTGTTGTCATGTTTTCAAAATTGATAGCTGCAAGCGCAAGCTGCAATTGGCCTGGAGGCCAAAAAGACTGGTATTCAGCAAATTGGTCAGGCAGCCCTGACCTCATTGAGCAGGTCGGGGTGACGCTCCAATAGCTTGAGCAATTTGACCAAGGCCAGCGGCGGCTTGGTCTTGCCGTTTTCGTAGCGTGAGAAGGCGTTGACGCCACCGCCGAAAATTTCAGCTGCCTCACGCTGGCCGAGGTTGAGCTTCTTGCGCACGGCGATGATGAAGCCGGGATCCACGATCGCCGCGTTCACCTGCTTGTGAAACGCCTGCATCTCGCGCATGACGCGATCGGTTTCCGCCAGGTCGGTGATGGACTCATCGCACGCCGGGCAGAAATCGGCGGTCACCGCTGGAATCGTGGTGGTTTCGCCTTTGTAGGTGTAGGGCAGGTCGCGGGTGTCGTGAATCAATTGCGCCGCGCCATCATTACGCTGCGCAAGATCAGGCTACCCGTCAATATTATTTACGGATAAATTCTTAGCAAGTGCTTGATAAATCTTTCATCATCTCTTGGCGAAATGCTCTGACAACGGGACTGACGCTGTGACTGCCCATACGCAATATGAGTTCGCTAAATCCTAATGTGGGTAAGCAAAACTTCTGAACTAAATGGTGGTGGATGTCGCACCCCACCGGGATTTGTCCATAAGGCATGAGTCCCAAGCCCAAGCCTGCTTGGATGGCTGTGCGCACATTGTGATAACTGTACCCCGCATAGGCGATATGCCAGTTTACATTCAGGCGATCTAGATGTTCTAGCATCAGTTTGCGGTAGACACAGCCATGATGGAAAACCACCAAAGATAGCGGTTGCTCTGGTCCACGCCAGTCAAAACCTTCCGCAGCCACCCAATGTAATTGCTCGATGCACAACGCCTCCGCAGAAGGAGAGTGCTCTGGACCAACGACCTGCTTAATCAACGCAATGTCGATTTCGCCACGCAGCAATCTAGCCTCCAATCCGGCTGATAAATCAGAGACCGTTGTCAGCTCTGCGTCCGCATGAATAGCCTTGAAGTTAGCAATTAGCTCAATCAGGCCTTGAATGCGAAAGTCATCCATCACACCGATGCGAATTCGTCCTGATAGCAGCGGCTTTGTGACCGCCCTGCACGCAGATGCCAAAGAACCCAGTACCCGATGAGCGTGGGGTAACAGGTGCATACCCTGCGCTGTTAAGCCTGAGAAGTGCCCTCGGCTGCGATTGAGTAAACGCTCTCCCAAAATGTCTTCGAGGGAGCGAACCTGATGTGTCAGTGCACTTTGAGTCCGTCCCAATCGCTGCGCGGCAGCAACGAAGCTGCCGCATTCGACCACTGCAACGAATGCGCGGAAGTGCCCAAGGGTGATACGTCGATCAGTGTTCATTGTGTTTGAAAATTAATTATTTTCATATCTAATTATTTAATATTCATTTTACTAATTTTCAGGCGAGCCCCAAGATCAAGTTCATAAATTGATGGCCTGATGGCCGTGGAGGCAATTCTTGGAACGTATTCGAATTTTCCTGATGGGTAGCTTATTCAGCCTGCTCTGGGCTTCCGCCTTCATTGCGGGTAAGGCAGCGCTAGAGCATAGCGACCCCATTTCCTTACTTTGTGCGCGTTTTGCGGCAGCCGGAGGCTTGATGTTGGCTTGGGTGCTCATCAGTGGACAAGCCCACCAACTGCGCAACCGGGCGCTGTGGCTGGACGGTCTGGTTTTGGGCATTCTCAACAATGCGCTGTATTTGGGTCTGTCATTTCAGGGGTTACGCACCGTCTCATCCGAAGCCACTGTGCTCATCGTCTCGACGGCCCCTTTTTTCACTATTGTCTTTTCAATCTTGAGCGGTGGGCCACGTTCATTACGTCAACTGGCGGGTATGGCGGTAGGTTTTTTTGGGGTCTATACAGTACTGAGCGCCCGAATGCAGGGAAGCGACGACCCTCAGGGAATGGTATTAGTGCTATTAGGCACCGTGGCTTTTGCGCTCGGAACCGTTTGGTACCGGCATCGGGCTGCACAACATAATCCATTAGTGCTAAACGGCGTGCAAAACTTTGTGGGTGCTATCGTACTAATGCCATTCGCTCAACGATTGCCAGAAGCATTTATCGCATTGCAACATTTTGACTATTTTGTAGCATTTGCGCACTTAGTACTGATGGTCTCCATTATCGATTTTTTGATCTGGCTGGCATTATTGCGCCGCATTGGTACAGCACAAGCATCAAGTTTTCATCTTCTGAATCCTATTTTTGGAATTTTTCTTTCTGCATTGGTATTTAGTACTGCTGTGTTAGGCACAGATATGTTGGGGTCTCTTATCGTTATTGCAGGATTGGTGATAGTGAGTTGGTCTGGAGGGATGGGATACTTTCGCAACCAACAACGCGCATCGAATAAATAAATTAATCAAAAGGGAGTATTTATATGTTTGAACTATTTAATGAAAAGCATCAGAAAATTAGCAATGATATTTTTGAGTATGCAAAAACTAATTTTTTGTCAGTACGAGATAAAATCGAATCAGAAGAAATAATTCCTCCGGCCATCTACCGGAATATGGCTAATCTTGGATGGTACGGCATCGCCATTCCAGAAATTCACCAAGGAATGGGGGCTAGTCATCTTTCACGGTTTCTTGCTATTGAGCAGGTCTCTCGGATATCAGGTGCCATTGGAGGAGCCCTCCAATCTGCAATTCTCGGAACTGCTATGGTTCAGTACTATGGATCGAATACACAACAGAAAAAATGGCTTCCACGTTTCGCAACAGGAGATGACGTAATTTCCATCTGTATAACTGAACCTGATTCTGGTTCGCACATACTTGGCATGAACACCATTGCTCAAAGAGATGGCGATGATTATGTGTTAAATGGCTTGAAATGCTGGATTGCCAATTCGCACATTGCCACTGTACATGGAGTGATTGCTCGCACTAGCGAAGGGTCAAACGGACTCTCCGCATTTTTAGTTGAGAAAGATCGCGTTGGCGTTCGACCAGGACGTGCAAATGACAATACTGGTTTACGTGGATTCAATCTGGGTGAAGTGATCTTCGAAAACTGTCGCGTACCTGTGATAAATCGTATTGGAGTCGAAGGCATGGGGTTAGAAATCGCACACAAATCAATCACCTGCTACGGTAAAACCAATCTCGCTGCTGTCGCACTGGGTATACATCAAGCAATCCTAGATGCTGCACTGGTGTATGTTCGCGAACGGTCTATTTATGGGAGGCCCCTCTCCGAACTTGAAAGTGTTCGATTAAAGTTAGGAGCGGTATATAAAAACGTCAGTTTGGCACGGCAAACTGCATATTTAGCCATGAATGAACTCGATAGAACAGGAAGTGCTGATGAGTCCATCATTCTCGCGAAGCTAGTAGGTACCGAGTTGGCTTTTGAGTCGGCAAAAATTACAATGGACATTTTTGCGGCGAGGGGGACAAGTCGTTCAATCCCGATTGAGCGCTACTTGCGTGACTTATTGATGGTGTTTCCTCCAGCAGGAACGTCGGATATACATCAAAAGCGATTGGCAGAAATTGCTCTTGGCAATTATGTGAAAAAAAATACAAGCCCTAAATTTTTACGGCAGATCGCTGAGATGGCTTGATATGCTAGATATTCTTCGTGTTGGGTCTTTGGAATTGCTTGAGATGGTGGTAAAGCGAGAGCATACGGTTCCATTTTTATATCCAGAATCGCCTGAGTTTCAGGCGATCCCTGAAGTGTTTGCTACCGGATATATGGTCGGCTTGATGGAGTGGTGCTGTATTCGTAGCCTAATACCAGCACTAGAATCTGGAGAGGGAAGTCTTGGTACAAAAATAAATATAAATCATATAGCCGCAACTCCTGCTGGATGCTGTGTAAAGGTGGAGGCAACTATAAAATCCATTGTCGGACGTCAAATTCTATGGGACGTTGTGGTACGCGATGAGTTGAATTTGATCGGCCAAGGTGAAATTGGAAGATCGATTGTTCAATGGAATAAATTCAATAATAAGCTAAATGAAAAAAATTACAATCTTGCATTGCTTAAGAAAATTATTAATTAATTTATGGCTTCAATAAATTTAATTAAAATTAATAATAAAATTCAAGTGCAATTAATTTTGTTGTATAAAATATAGTCAATTTTTAATGACAAATTAAGCTATTATTGGAATAATTGAGGAGCTCAAAGAGTTAAAAATTTACTCCTGTTTGAGTATCAAACCCCACAAGAACACTCGGGCCCTATAGTGCGGCCCCTAAATTGCCCGTAGCACAAAGGAATCGAGCGCATACCCCAACCCATCAGCTATTGATCTGCGCCCACAGCTTGTCCAGCCGCTTGACGCTGACCGGCTGCGGCGTGCGCAGCTCTTGGGCGAAGAAGCTGACGCGCAGTTCTTCCAGTAGCCAGCGCAGTTCTTGCATCCGGGCATCGACTTGGCCTTTGCGCTCGGCCACCAGGCGCCAGTAGCGCTGCTCTTGCGGGCGCAGTTCGGCCAGCTTTGCGGCGTCGCGGGCGGGGTCGGCGCGCAGTTTGTCCAGCCGCGCGGTGATGGCTTTCAGGTAGCGGGCAAAGTGCGCCAGCTGCGGCCAGGGGGCGGCGGTGAGGAAGTTTTTCGGCACCAGGCGCTGCAACTGCGCCAGCGCGTCTGCCGTGGCGTCGGGGGCGCTTTTGGTGTCTTTGATCTTGCGCGCGGCCACGGCGTATTCGGTCAAGATGGTGGCGGCCAGGCGCGCCACCTCGTTGGCGATCAGCGTCAGGCGGCCGCGCCCTTCCTGCACACGGCGCTCGAAGTCTTGTGCGTTGGTCGGCAGCGGGTCGAGCAAAAAGGCGCGGTCCATGGCCACGTCCAGAATCTGCTGGCGCAGTTCTTCCTGGGTGCCCAGCGGCATGTAGGCCACGGCCATTTTTTGCAGGTCGGGGATGTTTTTTTCCAGGTACTTGAGCGCATCCTTGATGTGCAGCGCGCACAGGCGGCGCAGGCCCGCGCGGTGTTTGGCGGCAGCCACGTCGGGCTCGTCGAACACTTCGATGGTGACGGCATCGCCCGCGTCAATCAGCGCCGGAAAGCCAATCAGCGTCTGAGCGCCTTTGCCGATTTCCATCAGCTCGGGCAGCTCGCCAAACGTCCAGGCGGTGTAGCGCTGGTCGGCGGGCATGGCGGCGGTGGCAGTGGGCGGCGGCGTTTTTGCTCCTGATTTAGTAGCTGCTGGCGCACGTCCTGCGGGCGCTGGAGGCTGATTTGGCTTTGAATGGTCAGCCGCGTCGGGCGCAGCGGTGGCCTGCTGCGCCGCCTGCACGTTGGCGCCCAGTTTCAGCCCCGCCAGCGCCTGGAAGGCCCCGCGCGCCTTGGCGCCCAGTTCGGCCTTGAGCGCGCCCAGGTTGCGCCCGTGGCCCAGCTGGCGCCCGTGCTCGTCCACCACGCGGAAGTTCATGAACAAATGCGGCGGCACCATGTCCAGCTTGAAATCGGCGCGCTTGACGTCCAGCGAGGTTTCATCGCGCACCTGCTTGAGCAGCGCATCGACCAACCCGGTGTGGCCAATGCGGTCGGGCGTGCCCAGCAACGCGGCCAGGCGGGCGGCGCTGTCGGGCAGGGGCACAAAGCGGCTGCGCGGGCGCTGGTGCAGGCTTTTGAGCAGGGCCTGGATTTTGTCTTTCAGCATGCCCGGCACCAGCCATTCGCAGCGCTCTTCCTGCACCTGATTCAGCACGAACAGCGGCACCGTCACCGTCAGGCCGTCGCGCGGGTCGCCGGGCTGGTGCAGGTAGCTGGCCGCGCAGTCCACGCCCCCGAGGCGCACCATGCGTGGAAACGCGCTGGTGGTGATGCCAGCGGCCTCGTGGCGCATCAGCTCATCGCGCGTGAGCTTGAGCAAGTCCGGGCGCGCCTTGCTCTCGGTGCGGTACCACTGCTCAAAATGGCGGCCATTGCAAATGTCTTGCGGCACCTGCTGGTCGTAGAAGGCAAAAATCAGTTCTTCGTCCACCAGCACGTCCTGGCGGCGCGATTTGTGCTCCAGCTCTTCGACCTTGGCGATGAGCTTTTCGTTGGCCGCCAGAAACGGCAGGCGCTGGTGCCAATCAGGCAGCACATCGCCCGCCACCAGCGCCTGGCGGATGAACATCTCGCGCGCGGCGTGCGGATCGACCTTGTCGTAGCCCATGCGCCGCCCGCTGTACACCACCAGGCCGTACAGCGTGGCGCGCTCCAGGGCCACCACCTCGGCGGCTTTTTTCTCCCAGTGCGGATCGAGCAGTTGCTTCTTCAACAGGTGCGCGCCGACTTCTTCCAGGAACGTAGGCTCGATGGCGGCCATGCCCCGGCCAAACAGGCGCGTGGTTTCCACCAGCTCGGCACAGACAATCCAGCGCCCCGGTTTTTTGCGCAGGTGCGCGCCCGGGTGGCGGTGGAACTTGATGCCGCGCGCGCCCAGGTACACGTCTTCCTCTTCGGGCTTGAAGCCGATGTTGCCCAGCAGCCCGGCCAGCATGGACAGGTGCAGTTGCTCATAGCTGGCGGGCTGCGGGTTGAGCGCCCAGCCGTGCTCGGCCACCACCGTCAGGAGCTGGCTGTGAACGTCGCGCCACTCGCGCACGCGGCGCACGTTGATGAAGTTTTGCCGCAGCAGTTGCTCGTACTGGCGGTTGCTGAGTTTGTGCGTGGGCACGGCTGCCGCGCTGGCCACGGCAGCCACAGCGGAAACGGGCGGGCGCCCCGGCGCGACCTGGCCAGCGGCGCCGGCCTGGCCCGCAGGCGTTTTGGCTGTGGCCGGTGCAGGCTGCACCGCCGCCGCCACCGAGCGCTGCGCCACCGGCAAAAACGCCTGCTGCGCGGCCCCGCCCTTGCGCCGCGCCTGGGCTTGCTGCTGCTGCACGCGCGCCGAGGCCAGGGTGGGCATGGCACCGCCGCGCGCCTCTTGCAGCCATTTCCACAGCGTCAGGTAGCCGCTGAACTCGCTCTTGTCGTCGTCGAACTTGGCGTGCTGCTGGTCGGCCTGCTGCTGCGCGTCCATGGGGCGGTCGCGCACATCTTGCAGGCTCAGGGCGCTGGCAATCACCAGCACCTCGTTCAGGGCGCCGCGCGCGCGCGCTTCCAGAATCATGCGGCCCACGCGCGGGTCCAGCGGCAGCTTGGACAGCTCCCGGCCCATGGGCGTCAGCTCGTTCTTGTCGTCCACCGCGCCCAGCTCGTTGAGCAGTTGGTAGCCGTCGGCAATGGCGCGGCCCGAGGGCGCGTCGATGAACGGAAAGTCTTCCACCACGCCCAGGTGCAGCGACTTCATGCGCAGGATGACCCCGGCCAGCGAGCTGCGCAAAATTTCCGGGTCGGTAAAGCGCGGGCGACCCGCAAAATCCTGCTCGTCGTACAGCCGAATGCAGATGCCGTTGGCCACGCGGCCACAACGCCCGGCGCGCTGGTTGGCCGCCGCCTGGCTGATGGGCTCAACCAGCAGCTGCTCTACTTTGCTACGTAAACTGTAGCGCTTGACGCGCGCTGTGCCTGCGTCAATGACGTATCGGATGCCTGGCACAGTGAGCGAGGTTTCGGCCACGTTGGTGGCCAAAATGATGCGCCGCCCGGTATGGCCGTCAAAAATGCGGTCTTGCTCGGCCTGGCTCAGGCGCGCAAACAGCGGCAGCACCTCGGCGCTGCGGGTGACGGCGTGGTGGGCCAGGTGCTTGCGCAGGTGGTCGGCGGCTTCGCGGATTTCGCGCTCGCCGGGCAGGAAAATCAGGATGTCGCCGCTGGCGTTGCCCTGCCACAGTTCGTCCACGCCATCGGCAATGGCGTCGTTCAGGCCGTAATCGCGGCTTTCTTCAAAGGGGCGCCAGCGCTGCTCCACCGGAAAAGTGCGCCCCGACACCATGATGACCGGCGCGGGCACCAGTTCATGGCCGGGTGCCTCGCCCTGGGCCCCGGCGCGGGCTGGCGCCGGGCGCAGGCTGGCAAAGTGGCGGGCAAAGCGGTCGGCATCGATGGTGGCCGAGGTGACGATGACTTTCAGATCGGGCCGGCGCGGCAGGATTTGCCGGATATAGCCCAGCAAAAAGTCGATGTTCAGGCTGCGCTCGTGGGCCTCGTCAATGATGATGGTGTCGTAGGCTTTCAGCAGCGGGTCGGTCTGCGTCTCGGCCAGCAAAATGCCGTCGGTCATCAGCTTGACCGAGGCATCGCGACTCAGGCGGTCTTGGAAGCGCACCTTGTAGCCCACCACATCACCCAGCGGCGTGTTCAGCTCTTCGGCGATGCGCTTGGCCACGCTGCTGGCGGCAATGCGCCGGGGCTGGGTGTGGCCGATGAGCTGGCCTTTCTGGCCCGGCTTGGCGTTGCACTTGCCCCGGCCCAGGGCCAGGGCAATTTTGGGCAGCTGCGTGGTCTTGCCCGAGCCGGTTTCACCGCAGACGATGATGACCTGGTGCTGGGTGATGGCCTCCATGATCTCCTGGCGCCTGCCCGACACGGGCAAGGACTCTGGAAACTGGATGCGCAGGGGCGCGGGCGGCGGGGCGGGTGTCGGTGTGGGCGCGCGGGAGGAATCGGGCAAACGCGAATCTGAAGAAGGCATAGGCCCGCATTATCCGTAGCGCCGCCCTGGCCTACGGGCTGCCGGGATGCTTTGCATTGCTGCCATCCTGCACCGCCAAGGCAGGGATTCCCCACACAATCACTGCATGTTCCACCTCCTTCCGACGCAAACCCATGGCCAGCGGCTTTGTTGAAGGCCCCGAAGGGCTGCGCTACGCGGAGCACATTTCAGTGGCCATGCGGCTTTTTGCAGGGGTGCTGGGCCTGGGCATGTTTCTGATCCCGGTGCCGTTTGTGCTGCACGCCAGCCTGGATACGCCCTGGTGGCACCTGCTGCTGGCGGCGGCGTGTGTGCTGGCGGGCAGCGCCATGGGGCTGCTGTTCATGGCATTGGCACTGGGGCGGGTGCTGGTACTGCAATTCGACACCAGGCGGCGCCGGGTACTGCGCACGTCACGCTGGCCCTGGGGCGCACGCCAGACGCCCATCGACTTTGGCCGTTTTGCACCACCAGACGTTCTGGAGCGGGCCTCTGAAGACGGTCCCTACTACGTGGTGCGCCTGGCCGTGCAGGGCGAGCGCCCCATGCACCTGTCCGGTTTTGACCGCAGGGAGGACGCAGAGCACTGGCGTGACCGCATCGCAGCGCAATTGCAACCCAACACGCCATGAAAACCTGTGTGCGGACACGGTTCTGAGGGCACTTATCATTCGCTCCTCACGTTATTTGCCCCACCGCCCCACGCCCTGCCCTGCCCCATGTCTGCTGTCTTCAACTTCACCTTCGTCCCCTGGTTCCGCTCTGTGGCGCCTTACATCCACAAGTTTCGCAACCAGACGTTTGTGATTGGCCTCACGGGCGAAGGCATCGCGGCGGGCAAGCTGCAAAACATCGCCCAAGACCTGGCGCTGATCCAGGCCATGGGGGTGCGCATCGTGCTGGTGCATGGTTTTCGCCCGCAGGTGAACGAGCAGCTGGCTGCCAAAGGGCATGCCGCCAAATACTCGCACGGCATCCGCGTCACCGACTCGGTGGCGCTCGATTGCGCGCAAGAGGCCGCAGGCCAGCTGCGCTACGAGATTGAGGCCGCGTTCAGCCAGGGCCTGCCCAACACCCCCATGGCGGGTGCCACGGTGCGCGTGATCTCGGGCAACTTCCTCACCGCACGGCCCGTGGGCATCGTCGATGGCGTGGACTTCCAGCATTCGGGTCTGGTGCGCAAGGTCGATGTGGCGGGCATCCAGCGCACGCTGGACATGGGTGCGCTGGTGCTGCTGTCGCCGCTGGGTTTCTCTCCTACGGGCGAAGCCTTCAACCTGACCATGGAAGAGGTGGCCACCTCGGTGGCGATGGCGCTCAAGGCCGACAAGCTGATTTTTCTGACCGAGGTGCCCGGCATCCGCGTGCAGCCCGGTGAGCCCGCCAGCGAAGACAACCCCATCGACACCGAGCTGCCCCTGGCCAGCGCCGAGGCCCTGCTGGCCCAGCTGCCCACCGCGCAACACCCCACCGACACGGGTTTTTATTTGCAGCACTGCGTCAAGGCTTGCAAGGCGGGCGTAGAGCGCAGCCACATCATCCCGTTTGCGCTGGACGGCTCGCTGCTGCTGGAGGTGTATGTGCACGACGGCATCGGCACCATGGTGATCGACGAGAAGCTCGAAGAACTGCGCGAGGCCACCATCGACGATGTGGGCGGCATCCTGCAACTGATTGAGCCGTTTGAAAAAGACGGCACGCTGGTCAAACGCGACCGCACCGAAATCGAGCGCGACATCGAGAGCTACACCATCATCGAGCACGACGGCGTGATCTTTGGCTGCGCCGCGCTTTACCCCTACCCCGAAGCCAAAACCGCCGAGATGGCCGCCGTCACCGTATCGCCGCAAAGCCAGGGCACCGGCGATGGAGAAAAGCTGCTCAAACGCATCGAGCAGCGCGCCCGCACCCTGGGGCTGAGCAGCATTTTTGTGCTGACCACGCGCACCATGCACTGGTTTATCAAGCGCGGCTTCCAGCCTGTGGACCCCGACTGGCTGCCCGAGGCACGCAAGCGCAAATACAACTGGGACCGGCGCAGCCAGGTGCTGGTGAAGAAGCTGTAATTTCTGTCACCGCGCGGGCCAAAGCCAGCAAAGCCCAGCCCAAGCCAGCCACAACCGTCACAACCTGGCAAAGGCCAACAACGCAACCACCCCACCATGCGCAGTGCCCTGCCCGTTCTGTATTCGTTTCGCCGCTGCCCCTATGCCATGCGGGCGCGCTTGGCGCTGGCCGCCAGCGGTCAGGAGTGCGAACTGCGCGAGGTGGTGCTGCGGAACAAGCCACCCAGCTTGCTACAGGCATCGCCCCAAGGCACGGTGCCCGTGCTGGTGCTGCCGCCCACGCCCGATGGCGCCCCCGGCCAGGTGCTGGAGCACAGCCTGGACATCATGCTCTGGACATTGGCACGGCACGACCCCGAAGCCTGGCTGGCCCCCACCGAAGGCACGCTGGCCGACATGCTGGCGCTGATTTCCCAGTGCGATGGCCCCTTCAAGCACGCGCTGGACCGCTGCAAATACCCCAACCGCTACCCCGATACCAACCCCGCACTGGCCCGCGCACAGGCCATGGCCTGGCTACAGGTGCTGGAAGAACGACTGACCAGGCAGCCGTTTTTGTTTGGCACACATACGGCGCTGGCAGATATGGCCATCGCACCCTTCGTGCGGCAGTTTGCGGGCATAGATGCGGGCTGGTGGGAAGGCCAGCCCTGGCCCCACCTGCAAGCCTGGCTGGCGCAGTGGCAATCCAGCCCACTGTTCCACAGCGTGATGCACAAGCTGCCCGCCTGGGTGGAGGGCACGGTGGGAGTGCCGTTTCCGCACCCTGAAGGGGTTTGAAAAAAACAAGGCGCTCCGTGGGCGCCTTGATCGTGGGTGAATAGCCAGAAATTCAGGACATGCTCAGCCCACCGCGCTGCCCGCGCGCGCCACGCACCAGCAGCCACAGCAGACCGATGGCAAACGCAGCAAACCAGACGAACGACCAGTTGGCAATCGAGCCGCCCAGAAACGTCCAGTCAATGGCGGTGCAGTCGCCCGAGCCTTTGAAAATCATGGGGATGGCGCGGCGGATGGGGTAGTTTTCGATCATGCCGAAGAAGTCGCGGCCACACATCGATACTTCGGGCGGAAACCATTGCAGCCAACTTTGGCGCGCGGCGGTGAAGGCACCAAATCCGCTGAACAACACGGCCAACCCTGTCCATGACATCCACCAGCCTTTTTGGCCTCTAAGGCTTGCCAGTCCTGCGCATACAGCTACCAAAATAAGAGCATACCGCTGCACGATACACATGGGGCAAGGCTCCAGGCCCTGGAAATGCTGCAAATACAGCCCAAAAGCCAACATGCCCACGCAAGTTACGCTCACCAAAGCCAGCACGCGGCGCGGTGCGCTGGCCACACGATCCATCCATCCCATATGTGTCTTTCAAGGCCACCGGCGGCTGCGCAGACACCCAAGGATGGATGGCGTCAGATACCAGCGGCGTGGTCTAAAAATACCCGGGCGCGGCGCGGCGTGACCACCAAGGTTTCGCCTTCGCGCAAATCCATTTCCTTGAATTGCTGCGCGGGTATCTGCGCTTCAATCAAGGCCTCGGGCGCCGAATTGTCGGCTGGTTTGGGGTCATCCACCGGAATTAGTTCCAGCCGCGCAATCGGCCCGACCACAATGGCCCGGCTCAGCTGCGCCACGATACCGCGCGGGCGCCCGGCAGCATCCAGCGCCGCGCCAGTGGAGTAGCGCTGCACATCCAGGTCGTGCGGGCGCACGTAGGCAAAGGCTTTGGCGTTTTGTGCGGCACTGTGCTCGGGCGAATCCAGCTCCATGCCCTCCAAATGCACCAACCCCTCGTGGGCACGGCCATGGAACAGGTTCACATCGCCCAAAAAGCCATACACAAACGGGCTGGCGGGGTGCTCCCAGACCTCTTGCGGTGAGCCGCTTTGTTCGATCTTGCCCTGGTTGATCACCACCACCCGGTCGGCCACCTCCAGCGCCTCTTCCTGGTCGTGGGTGACAAAAATCGAGGTCACGTGCAGCTCATCGTGCAGGCGGCGCAGCCAGCGGCGCAGTTCTTTGCGCACTTTGGCGTCCAGCGCGCCGAAGGGCTCGTCCAGCAGCAACACCTTGGGCTCCACGGCCAGCGCGCGCGCCAGGGCAATGCGCTGGCGCTGGCCACCCGAGAGCTGCGAGGGAAAGCGGTCGGCAATCCAGTCCAGCTGCACCAGTTTGAGCAGGTCGGTCACTTTTTGCTTGATCTGCGCCTCGCTGGGGCGCTCGCTGCGGGGCTTGACGCGCAGGCCAAAGGCCACGTTCTCAAACACCGTCATGTGCCGGAACAGCGCGTAGTGCTGGAAGACAAAGCCCACGCCGCGCTCACGCACATGCACGTCGGTGGTGTCCTCGCCGCTGAAGTGGATGGTGCCCACATCGGGCGTCTCCAGCCCGGCAATGATGCGCAGCAGCGTGGTCTTGCCGCAGCCCGAGGGCCCCAGCAGCGCGATGAGTTCGCCCGATGCGATGTCCAGGCTCACGTCGCGCAGCGCCTGAAACGTGCCGAACTGCTTGCTGATGTTGCGGATTTCAATGCTCATGATTTGATAGCTTTCAACGCTTGCCAGATGCGGGCTGGAGGGTCATTTCGCTTGAAACCGGTCGCTCCGGCGGCAGCTCGGCAGCGGCTTTCAGGGCCTGCTCGTTGCGCCATTCGGCCACCGACTTGATGACCAGAGTGACCAGCGCCAGCAGCGCCAGCAGCGAGGCCGCTGCAAACGCCGCCACCGACTGGTACTCGTTGTACAAAATCTCGACGTGCAGGGGCAGCGTGTTGGTCTGGCCCCGGATATGGCCCGACACCACCGACACGGCACCAAACTCGCCCATGGCCCGGGCGTTGCACAAAATCACGCCGTACAACAGGCCCCATTTGATGTTGGGCAGCGTCACATGCCAGAAGGTTTGCCAGCCGGTGGCGCCCAGCACGATGGCGGCCTGCTCTTCGTCGTTGCCCTGGGCCTGCATCAGCGGAATCAGCTCGCGGGCAATGAACGGAAAGGTGACAAACACGGTGGCCAGCACAATGCCCGGCACGGCAAAAATGACCTTGATGTCGTTGGCTTGCAGCCAGGGGCCCAACCAGCCTTGGGCGCCAAACACCAGCACATACATCAGCCCCGCCACCACCGGAGAGATGGAAAACGGCAGGTCGATCAGCGTGGTCAAAAACGCTTTGCCCTTGAACTCGTATTTGGCAATGCACCAGGCCGCTGCCACGCCAAACACCAGGTTCAGCGGCACGGCAATGGCGGCGGCGATCAAGGTCAGGCGAATGGCCGACCAGGCATCGGGCTCGCGCAGGCCCTCCAGATAGGCGCCCAGCCCTTTGCGCAGCGCCTCGGTAAACACCGCCGCCAGCGGCAGCACCAGAAACAGCAGCACAAAGGCCAGCGCCACGCCAATGAGCGTGTAGCGCACCCAGGCCGCTTCGGTGGTGCCCGCCTTGGCGCGCAAAACTTTGGTGGGGGCACTCATGCGGGGGCTCCTGCGTGGCGGCGCTGCCAGGCTTGCAAAGCATTGATGACCAGCAGCAGCACGAACGAAATCACCAGCATCACCACGGCCACCGCCGTGGCGCCGGCGTAGTCGTACTGCTCCAGCTTGCCGATGATGATGAGCGGCGTGATCTCGGAAATCATGGGCATGTTGCCCGCGATGAAGATGACCGAGCCGTACTCACCCACCGCACGGGCAAAGGCCATGGCAAAGCCGGTCATGAGTGCGGGCGTGATGCTGGGCAGAATCACCTTGTAAAAAATCTGCCAGCGGCTGGCGCCCAGGCTGGTGGCGGCTTCTTCGAGTTCTTTTTCGGTGTCTTCCAGCACGGGCTGCACGGTGCGCACCACAAACGGCAGGCCGATAAAAATCAGCGCAATCACAATGCCCGCTGGCTTGAAGGCCAGCTGTATGCCCAGCGGCTCCAGGTACTGGCCCACCCAGCCGTTGCCCGCCAGCAGCGCCGTCAGCGAGATACCGGCCACCGCCGTGGGAAGCGCAAAAGGCAAATCCACCAGCGCATCGACGATTTTCTTGCCCGGAAACTGGTAGCGCACCAGCACCCAGGCAATCAACAGGCCAAACACCAGGTTGACCAGCGCCGCCAGCAGCGAGGCGCCAAACGTGAGCTGGTACGACGCCACCACGCGCGGCGAGCTGATGGCCTCCCAGAACTGCGGCCAGGTCAGCGTGAAGGTTTTGAACAGCAGCGCCGACAGCGGAATCAGCACGATGATGCTCAGGTAAAAGAGCGTGTAACCCAGCGTCAGCCCAAAACCGGGCAGCACCCGTTTGGCTTTGCCAGACACACGGCGCGGCGCAGCAGCACCCGCCGCCGCCAGCGGCGTGGAAGACGTGGCAGCGTGCATGGCTTACTTGGCGCCCGGCGTGTAGAGCTTGTCGAACTGGCCGCCGTCGTTGAAGTGGGCCTTTTGGGCCTCACCCAGCGAGCCGAAATACTTGGCCACGGTGAACTGCTTGAGTGGCTTGAAGAGGGCGGCATGCTTTTTCAGCACCGCTTCGGAACGGGGGCGCAGCGCGTGTTTGGCGGCAATTTCCTGCGCTTCGTCGGAATACAGGTAGTCAAGGTATGCCTTGGCCAACTCGCCGGTGCCCTTCTTGGCCACGGTGCGCTCGACCACGGCCACCGGGTTCTCGGCCACGATGCTGGTAGATGGATAGACCGCATCCACCTTGCCCTGGCCAAACTCGCGGTCAATCGACAGCACTTCGGATTCAAAGGTGATGAGCACATCGCCAATGTTGCGTTGCAGGAAGATGGCCGTGGCGTCACGCCCGCCCTTGCCCAGCACGGGCACATTTTTGTAGAGCTTGCCGACAAACTCGGCCGCCTGGGCATCGGTGCCGCCTTTTTCGCGCACGCTGCCCCAGGCAGCCAGATAGGCGTAGCGGCCATTGCCGCCGGTTTTGGGGTTGACCACGATCACCTGCACGCCGGGCTTGACCAGGTCATCCCAGTCCTTGATGTTTTTCGGGTTGCCGTTGCGCACCAGGAACAGCATGGTCGAGGTGGTGGGCGAGGCATCGTGCGGAAACTTCTTCGCCCAGTCTTTGGCGACCACGCCGTTGGCGGCCAGAAATTCAATGTCGGTGGTGGTGTTCATCGTGACCACATCGGCGGCCAGGCCATCGTTCACCGCGCGGGCCTGGGCGCTGGAGCCGCCATGGGCCTGGTCAATCTTCACATCCTTGCCGGTGGTCTTTTTGTAGTGCGCCACAAACGCCGGGTTGTAGTCTTTGTAAAACTCGCGCGCCACGTCGTACGAGGCGTTGAGCAGCGTCGTTTGTGCCGACACCACACCACTGACCGCCAGCGCCGCAGTCAACAAAAGGGATTTGAGTTTCAGGGAGGTCATACGAGGGTGGCCCAAAAAGCGTGAGATGGTGCCGATTGTGGGCACCGCTCTTTAAAACTCAAAAGAATATATTTTTCTTAATTTATTAATTAAAAAGAATATAGAAGTACCGCTACCGGCACTTCGGTGGCTGCATTTTTCGCACTTGGTTCCTTGAAAAGCTTCGTTGGGCAAGCCAGGCGTGCTGGCAATACTGCACCGGCAGACAGCGCAGTTTGCAGGTCTTGCCACCGGGCGCGCTGTGCTGCGTTGCCCTCGTTTTGCACCACTTTGCCCAAGGAGCCTCCTCCATGTCCGCCCCCGATGCCGCCGCCCATACCGCACTGCCCGTGCTGAACCTCACCGACTTCACCCAGGGCGATGCCCAGCACCGGGCCACCTTTGTGCAGCGCCTGCGCGATGTGGCCCACGGTGTCGGTTTCTTCTACCTCAGCGGCTACGGCGCCGCCCCCGGCCAGGTGGACGCCGTGTTCAACGCCACGCGGGACTTCTTTGCCCTGCCAGCGGCACAAAAAGAGGCGCTGCGCATGGTGAACTCGCCCCACTTTCGGGGCTACACCCGGGCCGGAGACGAAATCACCCGGGGCGAGCGCGACTGGCGTGAGCAAATCGATATTGGTGCCGAGCGCGAAGCCATTGCCCCAACGCCGGGCCGGCCTTCGTGGCTGCGCCTGCAAGGCCCCAACCAGTGGCCTGACAGCCTGCCGCAGTTCAAAACCACCTTGCTGCAATGGCAAGACACGCTGACCCATGCCGGGCGCGACCTGCTGCGCGCTCTGGCACTGGCCCTGGGGCAGCCAGAAAACTGCTTCGACGCGGCCTTTGCCCACGCACCCGTGCAGCACCTGAAGGTGATCCGCTACCCTGGCCGCAGCCAGGACACCTCCCAGCAAGGCGTAGGCGCGCACAAAGACGGCGGCTGCCTGACTTTGCTGCTACAGCATGAGCGCGCGGGCCTGCAAGTGCTCGATCGCAACGCTGCGCACGAGCGCTGGATCGACGTACCGCCCCTGCCGGGCACGCTGGTCATCAACCTGGGCGAGGTGCTGGAAGTGCAGTCGGGTGGCTACCTGCGCGCCAATATCCACCGCGTGGTCAGCCCGCCCCAGGATGCCGATCGCCTGTCGGTGGCGTTTTTTCTCAGCCCGCGACTCGATGCCGAGCTGCCCCTGTTGCCCCTGCCACCCGCGCTGGCAGCCCAGGCGCACGGCATAGACCGCGACCCGCAAAACCCCCTGATCTCCCACACCGGCCGCAACCTGCTCAAGGGGCGGCTGCGCTCACACCCCGACGTGGCCCTGCGCCACCACGCAGATGTTCTGACTGCGCACGGCATCGCCCCGAATGCCGCCCCCGCCGCTTACGCCTGACAGCCATTGCCCCTCCGCCCCTTCCTCAATCACGAAAGCCCTCCCTATGACCACCCCCTCCTCTTCCACACGCCGCTGGTTCATGGCCCTGACCGCTCTGGCCCCTCTGGCACTGGCCACGCCGGGCGCGCTGGCCCAATCGGCGCCACAGACCGTCTCGATTGGCGCAGAAGCCGTGCCGCACGCGGAGATTCTGGAATTCATCAAACCCCAACTGGCACGCGAAGGCATTGAGCTGAAAGTGCGCGTCTTCACCAACGGCCACCAGGAAAACCAGGCCGTGGCCCAGAAAGACATCGACGCCAACTACTTCCAGCACCAGCCCTATCTGGACAGTTTCAACAAGAGCAACGGCACCCGGCTGGTCGCCATTGCAGCCATCCACGTCGAGCCTTTTGGGGCTTACTCGCGCAAGCACCAGCGCATCGCGGATTTGCCCGAAGGCGCCACCGTGGCCATTCCGGGCGACCCGTCCAACGGTGCGCGGGCGCTGCTGCTGTTGCACCGCCATGGCCTGGTCACGCTGAAGAACCCCGACAACATCCTGGCCACAGCACGCGACATCGTGGCCAACCCGAAAAAGCTGCAATTCAGGGAGCTGGACGGTGCGCTGCTGCCCCGGGTGCTGGGCGACGTGGACTTGGCACTGATCAACACCAACTACGCACTGCAAGCCAATCTCAAGCCGGGGCGTGACGCGCTGCTGATTGAAGGCAGCCAGTCGCCCTACGCCAACATCGTGGTGGCCCGCGAAGACAACCGCAACCACCCGGCACTGGCCAAAGTGCTGCAAGCCTTGAAGACCCCAGAGGTCAAACGCTTCATTGAAGAGCGCTTCCAGGGCGCTGTGGTGCCGGTTTTTTAAGCGCCCCCGGGCATACGACAGGCCCTGTTGCCGTGCTGGGGCACGGGCCTGTTCCAGGCGCTGGGCGTGCGCACCGCCCAGCCCCGGCGCAGGCCAGAATGCCGGGCACCGCATCCAATTGATGAATAAATATGGCTCTAGCGCCCGTGCAATAGGCGCTAGCAGCTATCAAAAAATGAGTAATTACCCCGCAGACAGGGCCGTCTGGGCAGGCGCCTGCCCTGCCCAGTCCATCTCGTGCGTGAGCGACTGCAACAACGCCAGGCCCAGCGGCCACTCGCCGTGGCCCGACTCGATGTTGATGTGGCCCGCGTTTTGCAGGCGCACAAACTCACTGCCCCAGGCACGGGCATAGGCACCGGCCAGGCGGATGGGGCAATACGGATCGTTGCTGCTGGCCACCACGATACTGCGGTAAGGCAGCGCCGCGTGGGGCACCGGAGCAAAGTCGCTCAGGATGGCGCGGCGCTCGGGGTCGGCGGGCGCCACCAACAAGGCGCCACGCACGCGCGCAGCCGCCTCGGGCCCCATGTGTGTACAGGCAATGCACCCCAGGCTGTGCGCTACCAGCACCACGGGACAGGGCGCGGCCAGCACCGTTTTTTCAAGCTGCCCCACCCAGGCGGTGCGCGTGGGCGTGATCCAGTCGTCCTGCACCACGCGGGTGGCCTGTGCCAGTCGCTCGGCCCACAGACTTTGCCAATGGCCCGGGCCCGAGTCGCGCCAGCCGGGCACGATGATGAAAGAAGTGCCCGTCATGTGAGTCTGGATGGAACTGGGGGGCGCCATGCAGCCACTCCTTGGTTGTGATGACGGGATTTTGCGATCCAGCCTTTAAAACCCAAACGAATATATCGTTGTTACTTCATCACAAAATCATCTTTGAAAAACCACTGCCGCGCTGCCGACCAGCCAGTGCGTGGGTGCGGCACCGATCGCAGGCCCGATGCCCCCCAAAGCCACTCATCTACCGCCTGTGCGTGCAGGCGGCTAAGGCGCCGAGGGCGCATGATCGACGACACTTGTACGTAAGCAAATGAAAAAACGGCAAACACTGCGCCATGGCAGGCCAGTGGGTGTGCCGACACCGGCTGCGCGCCACTCTGGGTACACGATTTCAAAGGACAGTCTATTTATGAACACATGGAAAATCAGCCACCGCCTGATGGCCGGCTTTGGCTTGGTCATCGCCATTTTGTTGGGGATGTCCATCTTCAGCGTCTATATCGCCCAGGGGATTGACGCAGCCTTGAGCGCCAACTCCACGCAAAACGCTGTGATCCAGCGCGCGGCCATCAACTTCCGGGGCTCGGCGCACGACCGCTCCATTGCCGTGCGCGATGCCGTATTGGCGCCCACCCCGCAGCTGCGCGACAAAGAGGTGCAAGCCATTGTCCGGCTGGCCGATTTTTATGCCGAGTCCGGCAAACAAATGCAAAAGGCCCTGAGCACCTCTGGTGCCGTTCCGGCAGAGGTGGCTCCGATGGTCAAGGCCATTCAGGAGATCGAAGCGCGCACCGTGGACACCACGCAAAAAGTGCTGGCGCTGGTGCAGGCAGGCGACCGCACAGGCGCCGAGGCACTGCTCTGGGCCCAGGCCAAGCCCCAGTACGAGCAGTGGCTGGCCGCCATCAACCAGCTGATCGACTTTGAAGAAAAACGCATCATCGCCAACAACTCCACAGCCAACCACGAGGCCAAACAATTCAGCAGCGTGATGCTGGTCATCACACTGCTGGCCGTGCTGATAGGCATGGCCACCACCACCATGGTCACGCGCAGCATTGGCAGCGAGCTGGGCGCTGAACCCAGTGAAGTGCGCGCCGTAGTGCAAGCCATGCAGCAAGGCGACCTGACCGTTGCCATCCGCACCCAGCCTGGCGACACCACCAGCGTGATGGCAGCAGTGCGCGATATGCAGCAGCGCTTTCATACGCTGGTTTGCGCGGTGCGCAACAGCATTGCGCAGTTGCACGATACCGGTGGTGACATTGCCAACGGCAACCAGCACCTGGGCGCCCGCACCGAGCAAACCGCCAGCAGCCTGGAGCAAACCGCCTCCAGCATGGAAGAACTGACGGCCACCGTGCGCCAAAGCGCCGACGCCGCACGCCAGGCCAGCCAGTTGTCCACCGATGCGGCCAGCACCGCCACCAAGGGCGGCGAAGTGATGCAGCAAGTGGTCAGCACCATGCAGGAGATACACCAGCGCAGCGCCAAAATCGCCGACATCATCGGCGTGATTGATGGCATTGCCTTCCAGACCAACATCCTGGCGCTCAACGCCGCTGTCGAGGCCGCCCGTGCGGGCGAACAAGGCCGGGGCTTTGCCGTGGTGGCCACCGAAGTGCGCAGCCTGGCCGGGCGCAGCGCCGAAGCAGCCAAAGAGATCAAAGGACTGATCCAGGCCAGCGTGGAAAAGGTGAACTCCGGCAGCCAACTGGTGGCCAATGCGGGCACGACGATGGACGAGATCGTGCAAGGTGTGCAGCGCGTCAGCAGCATCATTGGCGAGATCAGCACTGCCGCTGCCGAGCAAAGCGACGGCATCTCGCAAATCAATGTGGCCGTGGCGCAGCTCGATCAGATGACGCAACAAAACGGCGCCTTGGTCGGAGAAAGCGCTACAGCGGTTGTCAACTTGCAAGCGCAGGCACGCCAGCTGTCCGATCTGGTGCAGGCATTCACTGTAGAGACGCGCCGCGCTTTACCCGCATAACGACTGCGCCAGCCAGGCGCAAAAAAAGGGAGGTGCTGCGCGCACCTCCCTTTTTTTATCACCGCCTTGGTGGCCCGCAGGCCACCGCAGCCCCCTACCGCTTGGGGGACGTGTTGAGCAAGGCAGCCTTCTGCTTGGAAGCCTTGCCGCGCGCAGAACGCTTTTCTTGCTGCGGCGGTGCCGATTTCTCACGGACCATCGGCAGCTTGGTTTTCTCGGGTGCGGGGCGCTTGTCCTTGGATTTTCCCTCCGCACGAGCGCCCTTGTGCTCTTTTTGCTGCGATCGGGAGGGCTGCAACGCGCCTTCAGTGAGCAGCGCAAAGTCGATGCGGCGCCCGTCCAGATCCACCCGGCTCACCTGCACCTGTACCCGCGTACCAATCGAATAGCGGATGCCGCTGCGCTCACCGCGCAGCTCCTGGCGTGCCTCGTCGAACTTGAAGTACTCGCCGCCCAGCTCGGTGATGTGTACCAGCCCTTCGACATACATGGCGTCCAGCGTGACGAACAGACCAAAGCTGGTCACAGCGCTGACCACGCCGGAATACTCCTCGCCCAGATGGTCGCGCATGTATTTGCACTTGAGCCAGGCTTCCACGTCGCGGCTGGCCTCGTCGGCGCGGCGCTCGTTGGCACTGCAATGCAGACCGGCGGCTTCCCAGGACTGGGTTTCCTTCAGGGCAGCGCCAGTTTCTTTTTTGCGGGGTTTCTCGCCCGGCGCGGCAGGGGGCGCCACCCGGGCGGCCAGGCGCTTGGCCAGCTTGGCATGTGCCTCGCCGGGCACCGGCAAGGCGGGCAGCTGGTACTTGGTTTTGCCCAGAATCGCCTTGATGACGCGGTGTACCAGCAAATCCGGATAGCGGCGGATGGGGCTGGTGAAGTGCGTGTAAGCCTCAAACGCCAAGCCGAAGTGGCCGCTGTTGGCTGGCGTGTAAATCGCCTGCTGCATGGAGCGCAGCAGCATGGTGTGGATTTGCTGCGCGTCAGGACGGTCTTTGGTGGCCTCGGCAATGGCCTGGAATTCGGACGGCTGGGGATTCTCGCTGATGGACATGCCCACGGCCATGGCCTTGAGATAGCTGCGCAATATCTCCTGTTTTTCTGGTGTGGGGCCTTCGTGCACACGGTACAGGCCATGCTGTTTGCCCTGCGCAATAAAGTCGGCGCTGCACACGTTGGCCGCCAGCATGGCCTCTTCGATCAGCTTGTGCGCGTCGTTGCGGGTGCGCGGCACGATCTTTTCGATGCGCCCGTTGTCGTCGCAAACGATCTGGGTCTCGGTGGTTTCAAAATCCACCGCACCACGCGCACGCCGCTCCAGCAGCAGCGCACGGTACACGTCATGCAAATTCAGCAGCTCGGGCAGGCGCTCTTTGCGCTTGGCAGCCTCGGGGCCCCGGGTGTTGGCCAAAATCGCTGCCACTTCGGTGTAGGTCAGGCGCGCATGGCTGCGCATCACGGCGGGGTAAAACTGGTAGGCATGCACCACGCCCTTGGCGGTGACCAGCATGTCGCAGACCATGCACAGGCGCTCGACTTCCGGGTTGAGCGAGCACAAGCCGTTGCTGAGCTTTTCCGGCAGCATGGGGATGACGCGGCGCGGAAAATACACGCTGGTGGCGCGGTCGTAGGCGTCAATATCGATGGCGCTGCCGGTTTGCACATAGTGGCTGACATCGGCGATGGCCACCAGCAAGCGCCAGCCCTTGCCGCGCCCGACCTTGGCAGGCTCGCAATACACCGCATCGTCAAAGTCACGGGCGTCTTCGCCGTCGATGGTGACCAGGGGCACATCGGTCAAATCCACGCGCTGCTTTTTGTCTTGCGCGCGCACATGGTCGGGCAACGTCTTGGTCAGGGCCAGGCAGGCCTCGGAGAACTCGTGCGGCACACCGTACTTGCGCACCGCGATTTCAATTTCCATACCGGGGTCGTCTACCTCACCCAGCACCTCGGTGATGCGGCCCACGGGCTGGCCAAACAACGCAGGCGGCTCGGTCAGCTGCACCACGACCACCTGCCCCGGCTTGGCCACACCCAGCGCACTGGCGGGGATGAGCACATCCTGGCCATAGCGCTTGTCTTCAGGAGCCACCAGCCAGACGCCACTTTCTTGCAGCAAACGGCCAATCAGGGGCTGTACCGGGCGCTCGATGATTTCCACCACGCGCCCTTCTGGCCGACCGCGCCGATCCTGGCGCACGATGCGCACGCGCACACGGTCTTTGTGCAGCACAGCACGCATTTCGTTGGGGGGCAAAAAGATATCGCCTTGGCCATCGTCACGGATGACAAAACCATGCCCATCGCGGTGGCCTTGTACGGTGCCTTCTATTTCATCTGCAAAATGTGCAGGACTTGTTTTGGAACTCATTTTTTTAATATACAATCTTATTCTTTCCTGAAATGCCCAGGTGGCGGAATTGGTAGACGCACTAGTTTCAGGTACTAGCGAGTAACATCGTGGAGGTTCGAGTCCTCTCCTGGGCACCAAGTTTAACGAGAAGCCGCTGCACCACAGCGGCTTTTTTGTTTTCAATTCAATAAACTCTTCCAAAAGAGTGCTTTTATTGCTGTATAATTCAAATCTTTCCTGAGATGCCCAGATGGCGGAATTGGTAGACGCACTAGTTTCAGGTACTAGCGAGTAACATCGTGGAGGTTCGAGTCCTCTTCTGGGCACCAAAATTTAAAAGGCCGTTGCACACGCAACGGCCTTTTTGTTTTGCTCTGCCAAAACAAGCGCAACAAGCCACCCTGTACCAATCCAGCGGTGGCCCATCGCACTTTGGCGGCATACACCACCAAAGTGCCCCGCCGGGGGAATACCCCCCGGTCTTGTCTTGCTTACTGCTTGCGCAACAACGCTTTCAGCGCATTTTGCAGACGCCGGGCGCTGGCCGCATCGCTGGCACCTGCCAGCACGGTGGCCGTATCTTGCCCCCAGGTTTGCGCAGGCGCAGGATCGTTGCGGCGCGTGAGCAGTTGCAGTTGCAGCATCCGGCGTGCAGACAATTCATCCGCAGGCGTGGGCACTTCGGCGGCGATTTCCAAACGCAACAATGCCTGTGCAATATCCCCCGAAGGCGCTTTGCCCAGCGCTTGCGTCCAGGCGGTGCGCACCGCAGGCGTCACGCGGCCACCCAGTTCTTGGGCCGATGGCAGCAGGGCCGCATCGCGCTTTTCCCAGGCAGTGAGCAAATGGGTCAGGGCCTCGCCGTGGGCTTGTGCAGCCAGCTTTTTCAGGGCCTGCTGGGCATGCTCCATGGCCTCGCGCTGGGCACGGAAAGCCGCATCGCCCAAACGCGGGCCACGGTCTTCGTAGGCAGGGCGATCGCCAAAACGTCCACCGCTGCGTGCATCGTCACGGGAGCCACGCGCATCGGGGCGACCTGCATCGCGGCCCGGGCGGGCGTCGCGCCGGTCGCCGGGCTTGCCAGGGCGGCCCGGGGCAGCAGGGGCTTCTTTTTTCATGCCGGGGCGATCATCACCGCGCACCGCCACCACCGGGCGGGCTGTGGGCTTGGGTGCCGCAGCCGGCTGGTCTTGCGCTGGCGCATCCTGGCCAGATTCAGTTGCCGGGGCCGCAGAATCCGCTCCTGCTTCTGTAGCTGCTTGCGCACTGTCTACGGGCGCTACAGCCTGATTTGACTGATTTTTTGCCGCAGCCTCTGCCTCGGCGCGCTCCTGTGCCTGGCCGCGCAGTGCCGCCTCCAGAGCGGCCATCGCCGCGCGAATTTGCTGCGCATCGCCCGTGGCGTTGGCCGCGTCCAGTGCCTTGGCGGCATCGAGTACCGCACGGTCGCGTTCGCTGAGGGCAGCAGCGCCCTTTTCGCGCTCGGCGCTCTTGCGGTTGAAGGCTTCGTCAATGGGCTTGCGGAAAGCGTCCCACAGCTTTTGCTCGTGCTTGCGCTCCAGCGGCACGCTTTGCGCCTCAGCCTGCCAGCGCTGTTGCAGCGACTTGATGGCGTCAATGCGCAAGGTGGGCGCTGCGCCCAGCACGTTGGCCTCTTCGATCATGGCGTGGCGGCGGGCCAGGCTGTCTTTTTGCGCGCTCTCAAAAGGGGCGGCGGCAGCGGCAATGGCCTGCTTCCACAGCGGCTGCAGTTCAGCGAAGATTTTTTCACCGACGTGGCCACCGGCGCGCCAGCGGTCGCCAAACTGGTGCAGGGCGCGGTTCACGGCCTTCCAGTCAGCGGAGGCGGCTGGGGTCTGCGCCCAGGCCTTGACTTCTTCAATCAGCGCCAGACGCTGCGCCTTGTGCTCGGCCGCTTCGGTGCGCACTTTGTCGATCCAGGCCTCAACCACCTTGTGGGCGGCGTTGCAGGCTTCGTCAAACTTTTTCCACAGGCCATGGTTGGGGGCGCCGCCTTGGTCGGCCTGCTTCCACTGTTCACGCAACTGGCGCAGGGTTTCCTGCATTTTGCGGCCACCCAGGGCCTGGCCTTCGGGGCGCTGCAACAGCGCTTCGGCTTTGGCCAGCAGGTCTTCGCGCACCTGGTCGGCGCTCCAGCGCTGCCAGCCTTCCAGTTCACCGGCAGCGACCAGTGCGGTGTGAACTTGTTGTTCCAGGGCCGCATCCAGGTGCTTGCCATGGTCTTTGAGCACAGCGCGCAGCGCGGCGGCGGCACCGGCGCTGGCTTTGCCATGGCCTTGGGCGGTTTCCTGTTCCAGCCTGGCCAGTGCTTCGCGCACGGTGTGTTCGGCCTTGGCAATGACTTCTGGCGCGACTTTGGCTTTGGGCGCGCGGGCGGTGCGCTCGGCCACCACGGCCTCAGCGGGCACGCCCCGGGCAATGCGCAGTTCATCGGCCCACACGGGCACGGGCGGCAGCGCGGCGCTGGCATCTTCTGCGGCAGCCACGGCCTGGGCCACTGCGGGCTGGAAAGCATCCCACACCACCAGCAGTTGCGTGCGCGAGGAGTCCAGCAGCGGCGGAAAGCGCGCCTCGACGCTGGCCCAGCTGTCATCGCCCGCCAGCGCCTGGGCCTGGTCTTGCCAATGCTGCACATCGGCGCGCAGGATTTCCAGGGCGGCCTGGGCATCGCGCCAGGACTTGGTGGACAGCACCTCGATGCGCTGCGCCAGCAGCACAGCGGCCTCGCGCTGCACCTGCACGCGGTGCTGCAGGTCTTCAATCACCTTGACGCGCTCGGCCAATTGCACCTTGAGCAGCGACAGCGGCTCGCGCGACAGTGGCGCGCCCGCCTTGGCGGCGTCGCGCTGCCAAGCCAGGGCGTCAGCGATGTTGAGTTTGGCCGCCGACAGCAGCGCCGTGGCTTTGTCGGCCCACTCGGCGGCGATGGCCTCCTGGTTTTTGGCGCGGCGCAGTTCATCCATGCGCTCGCGCACGGCACGGGCTGCACCCTTGTCGCGGCCACTGAGTTCTTTGAAGACTTCCTGCAACTGTTCGGGCGCAGGTTGGGTGGTCAACCACTCGCGGATGCGCGATGCGCGCTCGCCTGCCGTGGCAGCCGAGAAAGCGCCACCGGTCAGCGCGTCCAGGGGGTGCGCTTCGGGGGTTTTGGCCGGGGCCGGATGGGTTTCAGGTGCGTCGGACATTTTGTTGCGGGAAGAAAAAGGAAACATGGATTCTGTAGAAAACGCGCCCCCGGGAGTCATTCCGGGGACAAAGAAGCAGTCACACTGCGGGCCGCCGCGCTGGCGCGTGCAGGCGAAACCGCTATTTTCACCGGGATTTGGCCATGGGCCTACAGCCCGATTCAACGCGTGGCCAGCACCAGCTGTGCGTGGGGCTTCCAGTCGGGCTCTGCGCCCACGCTCTTGGCCGCGCCCAGAAACAGGCGCTCCAGCGGCAAGCCACGCGCAGCCAGGTGGTCGCGCACGGCCACGGCGCGTGCCAGAGCCAGGTCTTGCATGGCATTTTCTGGCACGGCAGTGTGGGCCAGCAACAGCGCTTCCATCTCGGCCTGGGGCACGTCTTTGGCCATGCCCACCAGGTTGCGCCGTTTGGTGACATCGGCGCGGCGGTACACCTCTTTGAGCAGTGGCACATACTCTTGCGGCTCTATGGCCACGATGCCTTCTGCCGATTGGCCAGCGCGCAAAGCCAGTCGGCGTTTTTGTGCCAGCAGCGCCTCTTGCAGGCGCTCGCGGCGCCAGGCATCGCTCTCGGTATCGGCGCTGGCCTGGCCCACCACGGTCATCTTCAGCGCAGGCCGCTCAAGCATGGCCTGGGCAATTTTCTCCAGCCCCTGGCGCGCGCCCTCATCAAGCTGCGCACTGCCCGGCGCAAAAGCCACCGAGTCCAGCGCATCGCTGCCACCCAAAGCCGACGCCAGCAAAGAAAACGGCGCAGTCACGGCTTTGAGGATCAGGTTGCCAATGACTTTGAAGATCACCGTACCGAGACGGAACTCCGGATCGTTCAGGGAGCCGCTGATGGGCAAGTCCACATCGATCACACCGTTGCGGTCGGCCAGCAAGGCCACGGCCAGGCGCACCGGCAGGCTGGCAGGCGCGCCCGGCACAGGCTCGCCAAAGGTGAGCTGGTTCAGCACCAGTTTGTTGCTGGCCGTGAGCTGCCCATCGGGCTGCACGCGGTACGACACGTCCATGCTGAGTTTGCCGCGCTCTACGCCGTGGCCAGCATATTTGATGGTGTAGGGCGACAGCGGCGGCAGCTCCAGATCGCGCATACGGCCCCGAATGTCCAGCGCCAGCGGCTGCACCAAGGGGTTGAGCTTGCCGGTGATTTCCAGCGAGGCCGTGCCCTCGGCGCGCCCGCGCAGCTCCAGATCGGCCATGTCGGGGGCGCCCCCGCCAGCCGGTGGCAGCGAGGAAAACGCACTGAGCCGCCCTGCCAGCTCGCTCAAGTTGGCCGAATAGTTGGGGCGGATGAAGTGGTCGGTGAAATACACCTTGCCCCCCGTCAGGCTGACAGGGCCAACGCGAATGACGGGCGCCAGCGGGTCTGGCACCGGTGCAGCCTGGGCCACAGGGGCGACGCCAGCCACTGCACCCGCAGTTTCAGTGGCTATGGCGGTAGTCTGCGGCGTCGGCTTGCCTGTGGCCACAGCGCTGGCAGCACCGGCGGCTGTGGGCGCAGCGCCCTTCACCAGGTCTTGCAGGTTGAGGCGACCACTCTCCTGAATGATGATGCGGGCAAAAAAGTCGCTCAAGGTGGTTTCTTGTACGTCCACCGTGGGCGGTTTGCCCGGCGCCAGCGCCACCTGCAAACCGCGCAGCGACAGCGACTTCCAGTTCAACAAATCGTTCTGGGCACCCGCGCCGCGCCCCCCACCCAGCGCAATGCTGGGCGCATCGGACGGAGCGCGAAGCATACGCACACGTACATCGTCCAGTGCGGCATCGCCCTGCACTTTCAGCTCGGGGCCTGCGCTGGCGGCGGCATAACGCACCTCGCCTTTGAAGCTGCCATCGGCACGGCGGATATCCACATTCAGCGCATCGGCCACGTAAGGCTCGAAAGCGTGCAGTGGCACCTGGCTGGCCAGCACCCTGCCTTGCGCTGCCAACGGTGCCAGGCCCAGCGTGCCGTCGTATTCCAGCCGCCCGGGATCGGTGCGCCCGGCGCCAATGCGCGCCGACACACTCAGGGCAGAAGGCTTGGCGGACGCAGCCAAAGGGGCAAAGTCTTGCAGCCGCAGTTGCAGCGATGACAGCAAGAACGCCACTGGCTGCGCCTGCGCACCGTCACGGAAAGCCACGGTGCCAGCATCGACAGCCACCTCGGCCAGTTGCACCGACCAAGGCGGTGCCGGTGTGGGCACAGCAACAGGCGTGTGCGCTGCGGGCCGGGATGTGCTGGCGGTGCTGGTCGTACCCGGCTGCTGGGGCTCGCCCACCGCCTGGGCGGTGCCGGGCGGCACAGGGGCCAGCCAGCGCTCGTACATCCAGTGGCCATCGGCGGTGCGCTCAACCAGCACGCGCGGCTGGGTCAGGGCGATGCGGCCCACCGTGGCGCTGCGCTGGGTCAGGTGGATTTGCGCGTTGTCGATCTGCAATTTTTTCAGTTCGGCCAGGCTGCTCTTGCCGCGCAGGGGCAAGCTGGCGGCCTCGGTGGGGGTGCAATCGGTGGCGGGCGCACAAGCCAGCTCGATGCCATCGAGCGTGAGGCGTGCCACCTGCGCGACCAGAGCGGGCGCGTTCCAGGCCAGGCCCAGATCGGCGTTGAGCGTGCCCGCCAGCCGGGGCGCCACCCACTGCACACCATAGGGGGCAGCCAGCGCCAGGGGCACGTCATGCAGTTCCAGCGCCACCTGGGCCCGCTGCGGCGTGGCATGGCCCTCAAACACCAGCCGGGCGGGCGCGGGTGCCGCCTCCACGCCAGCGCCCGACACCTGAGTGCGGCCCGCAAAGCGCAGCGGCTGGGTCAGCGGCAGCGCAATGGCCGACGCGTCCAGCGCCAGATCGCGCAGCCCCAGACGCGCCGGTGCGGGCAGGCTCTCGTCCAGCCAATCGACCTGGGCACCGCGCACGGCCACGCGCTCCACGGCCACCTGCCAATCCGCAGGAGCTTCTTTTTTGATAGCTGCAGGCGCACGTCCAACGGGCTCTGGAGCCGTTTTTTTCTTCAAATCGGGAGGGCCGGACAACGCCAGATTCAGCCGCCCATCGCGGGCGCGGTGCGCGCTCAGGCGGGGCGATTGCAATTGCACTGCGCTCAGGCGCATGCGGCGCTCCAGGGGCTGCAAATCAGCCACATCCACCTGCAACGTGTCCCAGGACAGCAGCGCGCGCTGCGCGGTGTCCAGCACTTTGACCTCCTTGGCCTGTACGCGGCCTTGCAACTTGAGCGCCGCCACCGGCGCCTGCACAAACGACACCTGCACATCGGCGTCCAGCACCGCCGATTGCAGCCGCACCGGCAAACTCTCGGGCAAATAGCCCAGGTAGGGCGAAAGATCAAAGTCGGCCAGGTGGATGCTGGCGTTGGCCTGCGGCGTGGCGGCAAAAGGCGTGGCCTCGGCCTGCGACTCGAACACATCGCCATTGAGCTGGAACGCCAGGTGCGGCAGCACCTTGATGTCGCGCTGCGATGGCAGACTGCTGACAAAAGGCAGCTTCAAAGACAGCGCGCGCAGCGTGTGGCTGCGGCCCACGGCATCGTCCTGAAAGTCCATCGCACCGCCCTGCACCGCGATGTTGTACAGGGCAAAACCGGCGGGCCCGCCCTGTGGCGCAGGTTCGGTGGTGGTCAACCGGGCCAGCACATCGTCAATGTCATAACTGCCCGAGGCCAGGCGCTTCAGCCGCACCACGGGCGCATCGACTTGCAGCGCATCCACCACAGGGGCCAGGCGCCATAAAGATTGCAACGCTGCATTCATATAGATACGCTGGATCTGGACTTGGGGCACATCGCCGCTGGCAGAGGCCATCGCCAGGTCATGGATGGTCAGCTCCAGGCTCCAGGGACGAAAGTCCACCTTGCCGATAGAGACCTGGCGGCCCAGCTTTTGCGTGGCCCATTTTTCGCCCACGCTGCGCACCAACGGCGCGGCCACCAGCCAGCCCAGGGCCCACAGCACGAGCACGCCCACAAGCAGCCAGACAAGGCGCCGCAGCCAGCGGTTTTGACGGAAAGACGAGAGATTCATAAAGGGGTTTTTCGGGATACATCGATACACAGCAAGCCCACATTGGAACAAAAACCCGGGGCTGGCCTGCAAGCAGTCGAAACAGGCGGCAAGCCCCCTGTGCGCAGCGCAAAACGCTTTACCGGCCCACATTTCGACTTTTTGATGAAAAAACTTTGAGCGCCTTTTTGATCGCGAAAAAAACACAAAAACTGTATTTTTAGACAGTATCTTGATAATTTTATTGTCTAAAAAATTGCATCGTTAGTGTTGACTTGCTATTAAATGAGCTTCTAGAATCCGCCAGCCTCAAAACAGGCTAGTACAAACCCTCAACCCGCTGCCGAATCCGGCTAAGTCAATTCGATGTTTGCAGGCGCTGCGCGCCAGGCACGAATTTGATGGCGTACCAATCCAGGCGAGACCTCCTGACGCTGCGAAGCCCCACAAGGGCGACCGATGTTCAGGCCTCTGCCACAGAAAGGAAAGCTATGACAGCGTCAGGAAAAATGGTTTCCGGCTTACGCACTTTTGCTGCCGACGTAACCGAAGGATTTCTTGAAATTACCCACAACAGCTTCGCCCTTTTGGGCCTGGCTGTGGCTTTTGTGGCCATCACCCTGGTGGCACGCCCTGACCTGAGGCAGGCGGGCGAAGAGCAACTCATAGGCTGGTTGCAAGCGCGCCAGGTTGCACTGATGGGCGAGCCAGAACCTGAGCCCGAACCCAGCGACCGTGCCATGGCCGCCAACCCCAAAGACCTGCCCAAGGAGCAGGCCAAGGTGGCCTACTGGCTGAGCAAAAAATACAGCGTTGCACCCGAACCCGTGAGCCTGCTGGTGGCTGAGGCTTATGAAACCGGCGCCCGCGTCAAGCTCGACCCGACCCTGATCCTGGCCGTCATGGCCATTGAATCGCGCTTCAACCCCTTTGCCCAAAGCGCTGTAGGCGCACAGGGCCTGATGCAGGTCATGACCCGCGTCCACACCGACAAATACGAGAACGTGGGCGGCAAGCTGGCCGCGTTCGATCCGGTGACCAACCTGCGCGTGGGCGTGAAGGTACTGCAAGAGTGCATCGCCCGCGCCGGTTCGGTTGAAGGCGGCTTGCGCTACTACGTGGGCGCAGCCAACCTGCCCGATGACGGCGGCTACGCAGCCAAGGTGCTGGCAGAGCACTCGCGCTTGCGCCAAGTCGCTGGCACCAAGGCCCTGCCCGCATCGCCCTACCCCCTGCTGGCCGCACGCGAAACCACCGACCCAGCGGGCCCGGTACAGGTACAGGCACCCGCCACCGTGCAGCCCGCTGCCGCACAGGCCACCGATGGCCCCGCAGCCATCGAAAAAGTAGCGATGCTGTCGGCCCTGTGAGCAGCCCCACCGGACTGCGCCCGCGCCCGCCCATCAACACGCTACACTTGCCCCGTACGCGACTGGCGATAGGCGCTGCACCCTTCCAGGGTAGCTGGCGCTGACGTGGATCCCCCGGTGGCCCTGAAGGGCTGCCACCAAACCACTAGGAAGCGTACCGCTACAAGCCCCTGGGCTTGCAGCGATCGAGCCGTTCGCCTGGGCAGCCCTTGCTTCAAGGGACTCTAGTTCACAGGACTGCCACACCATGTACCAACGCAATATTCTTGTCGAGCAAACCGACCCCGAACTGTTCGCCGCCATCCAATCCGAGAACGCGCGCCAAGAGCACCACATCGAGCTGATCGCCAGCGAAAACTACGCCTCGCCCGCCGTCATGTGGGCCCAGGGCACCCAGCTGACCAACAAGTACGCCGAAGGCTACCCAGGCCGCCGCTACTACGGCGGCTGCGAATACGTCGATGTGGCCGAGCAGCTGGCCATTGACCGCGTCAAGCAAATCTTTGGCGCCGACGCGGCCAACGTGCAGCCGCACTGCGGTGCATCGGCCAACGAGGCCGTGTTCCTGGCCTTCTTGAAGCCTGGCGACACCATCATGGGCATGAGCCTGGCCGAAGGCGGTCACCTGACGCACGGCATGCCGCTGAACATGTCGGGCAAGTGGTTCAACGTGGTCTCTTACGGCCTGGATGCCAACGAAGCCATCGACTACGACGCCATGGAAGCCAAGGCCCGTGAGCACCGCCCCAAGCTTATCGTCGCGGGTGCCTCGGCCTACAGCCTGCACATCGATTTTGAGCGCTTTGCAAAGATCGCCAAGGAAATCGGCGCCATCTTCATGGTGGACATGGCCCACTACGCCGGCCTGATCGCTGCGGGCGTGTACCCTAACCCCGTGCCCTACGCCGATGTGGTGACTTCGACCACGCACAAGAGCCTGCGCGGCCCACGCGGCGGCATCATCCTGATGAAGGCCGAGCACGAGAAGGCCATCAACAGCGCCATCTTCCCCGGCCTGCAAGGCGGCCCGCTGATGCACGTGATTGCTGCCAAGGCCGTGGCCTTCAAGGAAGCGCTGCAGCCCGAGTTCAAGCTGTACCAGCAGCAGGTGCTGAAAAACGCGCAAATCATGGCCGAAACCCTGACCGAGCGCGGCCTGCGCATCGTCAGCGGCCGCACCGAAAGCCACGTCATGCTGGTGGACCTGCGCGCCAAGGGCATCACCGGCAAGGAAGCCGAGGCCGTGCTGGGCGCCGCCCACATGACCATCAACAAGAACGCCATCCCCAACGACCCTGAAAAGCCGATGGTGACCAGCGGCGTGCGCATTGGCACCCCCGCCATGACCACGCGCGGCTTCAAGGACGAAGAAGCACGCATCACCGCCCACCTGGTGGCCGATGTGCTGGACAACCCGCGCGATGAAGCCCACATCGCTGCCGTGCGCGCCAAGGTCAACGCGCTGACGGCGCGCTTTCCGGTCTACGGTTAAGCCGGTTTGATGCCATGAAGTGCCCCTTTTGCAGCCACCAAGAGACGCAAGTCGTTGAAACCCGGGTGTCTGAGGAAGGGGACTTCATTCGCCGCAGGCGCCGCTGCAGCGCCTGCGAGAAGCGCTTTACCACCTACGAGCGCCCCGAGGTAAATTTTCCGGTGGTGGTCAAAAAAGATGGCCGCCGCACCGAATACACCCGCACCAAGCTGCTGGGCTCATTCAGCATTGCGCTGCGCAAGCGCCCCGTGAGCACCGCGCAGATCGACGCTGCCATCGAGTGCATCGAAGAAACCCTGCTCAACCTGGGCGTGCGCGAGGTGCCCTCCAGCCGCATTGGCGAGCTGGTGATGCGCGCCCTGCAAAAGCTCGACAAGGTGGCCTACATCCGCTATGCCAGCGTGTACCGCAGCTTTGAAGACATCAACGACTTCAAGACGCTGGTGGACGAAGTGCGGCAGTAGCACCGCACAGCCCCTTGCATTTTTTCAGTGTTTTTGGCCTCCAGCCCCCGAGTGGCGGGCGCTATCAGCTATCACTTCAATAGCACATTCAACGACCAGCAGCCTCTGGCGTGGCCAGAGTGGTGGACGCTGGCAGGCGCGTGATGCGGTCGGTGGCCGGTGCGGGCACCGGGCTTTGGCTGCGGAAGTAGCCCTCCAGCGCATCCACATCCAGCATGCCGCCTTGCACATCGCGGCCCTGGGCCAGCACGCTGTAATCACTGCCGCCGGTGGCCAGAAAACTGCTGATGCTGACGCGGTAATCCTGCCCGTCTTGCAGCGGCTGGCCATGCAGCGTGATAGCTTGTACGCGCGCGCCGGGCGGCTGCGACAGGTCGTAGCGGTAGCTGAAGCCGCGCGATACCGAGAGCACGCGCGTGCGCTCCGAGGGGCTGGTGGCGCGGTCAAACTGCTGCTCCAGCAGCGCCCTGATTTGCGCCCCGGTGTAGGTCTTGACCACCAGCGTGTTGCCAAACGGCTGCACGGCAAACAGCTGGCCGTAGCGCACCAGGCCCTGGTCATCGGGCATCAAATCGGCGCGGATACCGCCTGCGTGCATGAACGACAGCTGCGCCCCACCCGCCTGCGCAGCGCTGGTGGCCCACAGCTGGGCATCGGCAATCAGGTTGCCCAGGGCGCTCTCGCCGGAAGGGGCCGTCTGGCGCGTGGCCGCGTGGGCCATTTGGCCCACGGGCTTGTTGGCCAGCGGCGCCACTGCGGCCTGGTAGCGCGCTATCAGGCTTTGCACCTGGGCATCGGGCGCGAAAGACGGGTACAGGGCGCTGGGCGCCACCCAGCCTGCGCTGGTCTGGTAGCCCGCGTTCTGCACCACCACGTTGCGCGCGC
>NZ_JAQUAL010000208.1:0-4015 GCF_028687295.1 Simplicispira sp. | reverse complement strand
CCACCGCAGCCCCCCAAGCGCCCCCGTACCACCAGCCCAGCAGCAACCCGAGCACCTGGCTCAGTGAAAAAACAAGAATGCGCCAAGCCATGCGAAATTACCCGGTGGGTGGAGGAGAAAGGGGGGGTGGAGACGTTCTCAGGCTTGCAGCAACGCCTTGGGTTGTGCCGTGAGGCGGTAGCCTGCACCGCGCACCGTCTCGACCATGGCACCGGCCATGCCCAACGCCTCACGCAGGCGCTTGACATGCACATCCACGGTGCGCTCCTCGATGAATACGTGGTCGCCCCACACCTTGTCGAGCAGCTGCGAGCGGCTGTGCACGCGCTCCGGGTGCTTCATCAGGTAGTGCAGCAACTTGAATTCAGTAGGCCCGACCTTGACCGGCTGCTCTTGGCACGTCACCCGGTGGGTGGCTGCATCCAGCGTGAGCACACCAATGCTGACGCTGTCGCTCAGCTGCTCGGGCGCGCGCCGGCGCAGCACGGCACGGATGCGCGCCAGCAGCTCCTGGGTGGAAAAAGGTTTGGTGATGTAGTCGTCGGCACCGGCATCCAGCCCGGCCACTTTGTCGGGCTCGTCGCCGCGTGCGGTCAGCATGAGGATGGGGATGGGCTTGGTACGGCTGTCTGCACGCCATTTGCGCGCCAGCGCCAGCCCGCTTTGGCCGGGCAGCATCCAATCGAGCAAGATGACATCGGGCAAGATGGCGTCCAGCTCGCGCTGGGCGCTGTCGCCGTCTTCCGACCAAATCGGCGAAAAACCGTTGTGGCGCAGGTTGACCGCAATCAGCTCTGCAATGGCGGGCTCGTCTTCAACAATCAGGACGCGGGGAAGTCTTTTCATCGCACAAGGCCAAAGAGGAAGGTCAGAGTAATGCTGACTCAATCTGATCGAGCGATGTGTGGCGCACATCCATGCCCTTGACCAGGTAAATGATCAGTTCAGCCAGATTCTTGGAGTGGTCACCAATGCGCTCAATGGCCTTGGCCAGAAACAGCAAGTCCAGGCTGGGCGAGATGGTGCGTGGGTCTTCCATCATGTAGGTGATGAGCTTGCGCACAAAACCGTCAAATTCCTGGTCAATCAAATCGTCTTCTTTGAGGATGGCAACCGCAGCAGTGGTATCGAGGCGGGCAAACGCGTCCAATGCCTTGCGCAGCAATCCCGAAGCCAGGTCTGCCGCCACGCGCAAGTCCATCGTGGGCAGCGAGCGCGAAGCACCGCTTTCGATGATGGACTGCACCATGCGCGCCATTTTGCTGGCCTCATCGCCCATGCGCTCCAGGTTGGCCGTGGCCTTGGAAAAGGCCATCAGCAAACGCAGATCGCGCGCGGTGGGCTGGCGCCTGGCGATGATGGTGGAGAGGTCTTGGTCAATCTCGACCTCCATGGCATTGATGCGGTTCTCCATGACCGCCACCTGCTTGACAGACTCCAGGCTGAAGTGCGACAGCGCATGGATGGCCTGGCGAATTTGCGATTCCACCAGCCCCCCCAGCTCCATGACACGGGCAGAAACACTGTTCAGTTCACTGTCGAACTGCGATGAAAGATGCTTTTCGGTCATGCCGTCTCCTGTCAGCCAAAACGGCCCGTAATGTAGTCTTCTGTTTCTTTGCGCTGGGGTTTGAAGAACATGCGCTCGGTTTCACCGAATTCCATCAGATCGCCCAGGTACATATAAGCCGTGTAGTCGCTGCAACGCGCCGCCTGCTGCATGTTGTGGGTGACGATGACCACGGTGTAATCGGTCTTCAGCTCGGCGATCAGTTCCTCGACCTTGGCGGTGGAGATGGGGTCCAGTGCAGAGCACGGCTCGTCGAGCAACAACACCTCGGGCTTGATGGCAATGCCCCGCGCAATGCACAAGCGCTGCTGCTGCCCGCCCGAGAGGCTGGAGCCGCTTTGATTGAGCTTGTCCTTGACCTCGTTCCACAAAGCGGCTTTGCGCAGCGCCCACTCCACGCGCTCTTCCATATCGGAGGCGCTGAGGCTTTCAAACAATTTGACGCCAAACGCGATGTTGTCGTAGATCGACATCGGAAAGGGGGTGGGCTTCTGGAACACCATGCCCACCTTGGCCCGGATCAGTGCCACATCCTGTTTGCTGGTGAGCAGGTTTTCGCCGTCCAGAATGATCTGGCCCTCGGCGCGCTGCTCGGGATACAGCTCGAACATGCGATTGAACGTGCGCAACAGCGTGGATTTGCCACAGCCTGACGGCCCAATAAAGGCCGTGACCTTGTTGGCAGGAATGTCCAGATTGATGCCCTTGAGGGCGTGGAACTTGCCGTAATAGAAGTTGAGATCGCGCACCGTGATCTTGGACTCGGTGGGCGTCGGCGCCGCTGCGCCTGGTTGGAGAGAAGAAGGCATGCAATCGTCCTTGTCTTATTTTTGGCGCGTCAGAACACGCGCCAGAATGTTGAGCCCCAGCACGGCCACGGTGATCAGGAACACACCGGCCCAGGCCAACTGCTGCCAGTTCTCGTAGGGGCTCATGGCAAACTTGAAGATGGTCACGGGCAGGCTGGCCATGGGTTTGGAGAGATCGGAGTTCCAGAACTGGTTGTTCAGCGCCGTGAACAACAACGGTGCCGTCTCACCCGCAATGCGCGCCACGCCCAGCAAGACACCCGTGATGACGCCCGCACGCGCCGCACGCAGTGTGACCATGCTGATCACTTTCCACTTGGGCGTACCCAGTGCGTAGGCCGCCTCACGCAACCCGGCGGGCACGAGCAGGAGCATGTTTTCGGTGGTGCGGATCACCACCGGAATCACGATCAGCGCCAGCGCCAGAATGCCGGCATACGCCGAAAAGCTTTTGAACCGCGCCACCACCACGGCGTACACAAACAGGCCAATCACGATGCTGGGAGCCGACAACAAAATGTCGTTCACAAACCGGGTAATGGATGCCAGCCAGCCGTGCGTATCGTATTCAGCCAGATACACACCGGCCATGATGCCGATGGGCGTACCCACAAAGGTGGCCATCATCACCATCACAAAAGAGCCAAAAATGGCATTCGAGATACCACCAGCTTCATTGGGTGGTGGCGTCATTTCAGTGAACAGGGCCAGGCTCAGGCCGCCCAGGCCCAGGCGAATGGTTTCCCACAGAATCCAGACCAGCCAGAACAGACCAAACGCCATGGCGGCCAGCGCCAGGGTCAGGGCCATCTGGTTGACGCGCTTGCGGCTGTTGTAGCGCGCCTGGCGTTGGCGCGCCTGCTCTGCCGCTGACAAAAGGCTGTGCGATGTTGTCATGTGCGCGCTCCTTCGTTCTTCTTGAGGCTGGCCAGCAGCACCTTGGACAGCGCCAGCACCACGAACGTGATGAAAAACAGTACCAGCCCCAGGTAAATCAACGATGCCTGGTGCAAACCTTCGCCGGCCTCGGCGAACTCGTTGGCCAAAGCCGAAGTGATGCTGTTGGCTGCTTCAAACACCGACAGGGAGTTGAGCTGGTTCATGTTGCCGATCACGAAAGTCACGGCCATGGTCTCGCCCAGCGCACGTCCCAGGCCCAGCATGATGCCACCCAGCACGCCCGTCTTGGTGTAGGGGAGCACCACCTTCCAGACGACTTCCCAGGTGGTAGAGCCCAGACCGTAGGCCGATTCTTTCAGCAGCGGCGGGGTCACTTCAAACACGTCACGCATCACCGACGCAATGAACGGAATGATCATGATGGCCAGGATGATGCCTGCCGACAGAATGCCGATGCCCACCGGCGGCCCTGAGACAAAAGCACCCAGGTAGGGCACATCGCTCAACAAAGATTGCAAGGGTTGCTGAACATAGGTGGCCAAAATAGGGCCAAACACCATCAACCCCCACATGCCATAAACGATGGAGGGCACAGCCGCCAGCAATTCGATGGCGGTGCCCAAGGGGCGTTTGAGCCAGGCTGGCGACAGCTCTGTCAGGAACAAAGCGATACCAAAGCTCACTGGCACCGCCACCAGCAAGGCAATGAAAGAAGTGACCAGCGTGCCGTAAATCA
>NZ_JAQUAL010000066.1:0-17205 GCF_028687295.1 Simplicispira sp. | reverse complement strand
ATCGAGCGCGAAACCCACAAGCTGGAAAAGCGCCTGTGCCGCGAAACCGGCAAAGCCATCGTGCAATACAACATGATCGAAGAGGGCGACAAGGTCATGGTGTGCATGTCGGGCGGCAAGGACAGCTACACGCTGCTGGACATCCTGCTCAAGCTCAAGGCCCGCGCGCCCATCCACTTTGACCTGGTGGCGGTCAACCTCGACCAGAAGCAGCCGGGCTTTCCCGAGCATGTGCTGCCCGACTACCTGAAAAGCACCGGCGTGCCGTTCCACATCGAGAACGAGGACACCTACAGCATCGTCAAGCGCCTGATCCCCGAGGGCAAGACCACCTGCAGCCTGTGCTCGCGCCTGCGCCGGGGCATTTTGTACCGCGTGGCCGACGAGCTGGGCGCGACAAAAATAGCCCTCGGCCACCACCGCGACGACATTGTGCAAACCCTGCTGCTGAACATGTTTTTTGGCGGCAAGCTCAAAAGCATGCCGCCCAAATTGGTCAGCGACGATGGCCGCCATGTGGTCATCCGGCCCCTGGCATTTGTGGCCGAAAAAGACACCACCCGCTGGGCCGCGCACCGCAACTTTCCCATCATTCCGTGCAACCTGTGCGGCAGCCAGGAAAACTTGCAGCGCAAACAGGTCGGCGAGATGCTGCGCGACTGGGAAAAGCGCTTTCCGGGCCGGGTAGAAAACATGTTTAACGCGTTGCAAAACGTAGTTCCCAGCCACTTGCTGGATGGGGCGCTGTACGATTTTCAGGGGGCGCGCGCCACCGGCGTGGCCGACGAGAACGGCGACAAGGCGTTCGACACCGAAGAGTTTCCCGCCGCACCCACACTGGCGGGCATGCAGGTGGTGCAGATCGGCTGACCTGCGCCGCCGGGCCCGCCGCAGCGGCTTTTTGTGCAAAGGACACTGGCCATGCAACGATGGATCACCCTGCCCTGCTTGGCGGCTGCGCTGGCCCTGAGCGGCTGCGCCAGCACCCGCCTGGTGGACAGCGATGTGCAGGCGTTCTCCCACTGGGACGCCCCGCACACCACACCCGACACCTACCGTTTTGAGCGCCTGCCCTCGCAGCAAGCGCAGGGCGACGCACAGGCCGCCATCGAGGCCCAGGCCGCGCAGGCCCTGGCCAAAGTGGGACTGCACCCTGCCGCCGATGGCACAGCGCCGTCATACCGCGTGCAGGTGCATGCACGCACCGAGCGCCAGCGCACACCCGGCGGCTACGACCCGTGGTGGGGCTGGGGCGGCTGGGGTTGGGGCAGTGGCCATGGTTTTTACGGCGGCCTGTCCATGCGCCTGGCGCCACCGCCCACCTACCGCAGCGAAGTCAGCCTGGTGCTGCGCCAGGCCAGCAGCGGTGCGGTGGTATATGAAACCCACGCCGTCCACGAAGGCGTGTGGAGCGACGACCAGGCCGTGCTGGGCGCCCTGTTCGAGGCGGCCCTGGACGGCTTTCCGCGCCCGCCCGCCGGTTTGCGCCGCATCCACCGGGAAATTCCGCGCTGACCTGTGCCCGCCCGGCACAGCCGCCCCCGGCCCCCTTCAACCACCCCACGGACTGCACCGCCCATGAACGCCACCCGCCTGATTGCCATTCGCCACGGTGAAACCGCCTGGAACGTGGACACCCGCATCCAGGGCCACTTGGACATCCCGCTCAACGACACGGGCCGCTGGCAAGCGCAGCAGTTGGCGCGCGCCCTGGCCGATGAGCCGGTGGCCGCCATCTACGCCAGCGACCTGCAACGCGCCCACGCCACCGCCCAGGCCGTGGCCGACGCCACGGGCGCGCCCCTGGTGCCCGAACCCGGCCTGCGCGAACGCAGCTTTGGCGCGCTGGAGGGCCGCACCTTTGCGCAAATCGAAACCGAGCTGCCCGAGATGGCCTTGCGCTGGCGCAAGCGCGACCCGCACTTTGCCCCCGAGGGCGGCGAGTCGCTGACGGCGCTGCGCGCGCGCATCCAGGCCACCGTGCATCGCCTGGCCGCCCACCATGCGGGTGGGCAGGTGGTACTGGTGGCCCACGGCGGCGTGCTGGACGTGCTCTACCGCCTGGCCACCGGCCAGGAGCTGCAAGCGCCGCGCACCTGGCAACTGACCAACGCCGCCATCAACCGCCTGCTCTGGACGCCCGAGGGCCTGACCCTGGTGGGCTGGGCCGACACCCAGCACCTGGACACCGCCACCCGCGACGAAACCACCACCTGACGGGCACAATCACTACTATTTTGATAGCTGGTGGCGCTTACCCACCAAGGGCTGGAGGCCATTTTGATAAAAAAATCAGGGCCACCATCTCCTCTGGAGGCCCCGTGCAGGCCCCCGGCGCCCCACCCAGGGCAGAAAAAAGTGGTTTTTTGAGGGTCAAATCAGCCTCTGGCGCCCGCCAGACGGGCGCGAGCAGCTCACTTTTTTGATATTTATGCGACGCTACCAGCGCCACCAGCGCCACCAGCGCCACCAGCGCCCGCTGGGGCCGGGGCGGTGGGTTCATCGCGGGCGATGTGGCCGTCCACCAGCTCCACCAGCCGGTCGCAGCGCGCAGCCAGGCGCGGGTCGTGCGTGACCACGATGAAGCTGGTGCCGCGCTCGGCGTGGATGCGGCGCAAGAGCGCAAACACCTCGCCCGACGACGCGGTATCGAGGTTGCCCGTGGGCTCGTCGGCCAGCACCAGCGCTGGCTCCATGACCAGCGCGCGCGCAATGGCCACGCGCTGCTGCATACCGCCCGACAACTCGGCGGGGCGTTTGTGGATGGCAGCGGCCAGGCCCACCGCGTCCAGCAGGCTGCGGGCGCGCTCGCGCTGGGCGGGGCTGACGCGGCCCTCGGCCATCAGCGCAGGCAGCGTGACGTTCTCCAGCGCCGAAAACGCGGGCAGCAGATGGTGGAACTGGAAGACAAAACCCAGCGTGTGGCGTCGGCGCAGCGTGAGCGCTGCGTCGTCCAGGCCCTGCACCGGCTGGCCTTGCAGCAGGTAGCTGCCCGAGGTCATGGGCTCAAGCAGCCCCAGGATGTTGAGCAGCGTGCTCTTGCCCGATCCCGATGGCCCGATCAGCGCCACAAACTCGCCCGCTGCCACCTGCAAGTCCAGGCCGTGCAGCACTTCGGCCTCGCTGGGCAGGCCCAGGTGGTAGCTCTTCTTGACGGCGCTGAGGGCGATCAGCGCGGTGGCCGGGGCAACGGCAGCCGCCGTACCCGGCACAGTGGGGGCGGTAGGGGCAAGGGGGGCGGCGTTCACGGGCAGCAATCTTTCAGAGCGATAGCAGGGTGACAGGGCGGGCCGTGGGCAGCGCAATGGTGTGCAACGGGCAACAGGCAACAGACAACCGGGGCCGCTCAGATGCGGATGGCCTGCGCCGGGTCGAGCTGGGCGGCGCGCCGTGCGGGCGCAATGGCCGCCAGCACGCCGCACACCGTGGCCACCAAAGCCACCTGCAAGGCCGTGGCTGGCGGCAGGGTGATGTTGAACAGCGGCAGGCCATCGGAGCCGCGCACAAAGGTGGTGAACGCTGCGATCAACGCCACCGCCAGCAACAGGCCCAGCACCGATCCCACCGCACCCACCACCGCGCCCTGCACCAGAAACACGCGCATCACCTGGCCGCGCGTGGCTCCCATGGCGCGCAGGATGCCGATTTCGCGGCGCTTTTGCACCACCGACACCACCAGCACGCTGGCAATGCCCAGCACCACCACCGCCAACACCACGCCGCGAATGATGGCCGTGCTGACCGACTGGGCGTTGAGCGCCGACACCAGCTGCGCGTTGCTCTCCTGCCAGCTCTCCACTTTGTACGGAAACTGGCGCTGCAGGTCTTGCGCCAGGGTGCGCGCCACCCAGACATCGTGCAGCGTCACGTCCAGGCTGGTGGCGCCACCGGGCAGGGCCAGCAGGTTTTGCGCCGTGCGCAACGGCACGATGACGGTGCGCCGGTTGAGGTCTTTGACACCCAAGTCCACCAGCGCCGTGACGCGCAGTGACTCGCTGGAGCTGCCCGTCTGCACTGCCAGGCGGTCGCCCGCGCGCAGGCCCAGGTCTTGTGCCAGCTCGCGGCCAATGATGGCCTCGCCGGGGAGCAGCCGCGCGCTGCCACTGACCACCTTGGCGCGCAGGCCGACAACGCGGTCGTAGCGGTCCAAGTCCACGCCCATCAGCGCTATCGACTGCACGGCCTCGCCCCGCAGCGCCAGCCCCGCGCCCGACACCATGGGCGAGACACCGGCCACGGCGGGCAGCGCCTCTAAAAGCGGCACCAGCGCCTGCCAGTTGGCCACCGAGCGCAGTCGCTGGGCGCGCGGCTGCACCTGGCCCAGTACGGTGGTGCCGGGCACCACGGTGGCCGCAGGGGTGACCACATCGTCGGGCGCGCGCAGGCTGATGTGGGCTTGTGCGCCCAGCGTTTTGGCCAGCGTGTTGGACTGCAGGCCGCTGATCAGGGCCGAGATATAGGCAATCACGGCCACGCCCGCCGCCACGCCGACGATGATGAGCAGGGTTTGCATGCGCCCTTCGCGCAAAAAGCGCAGCGCCACACGCCACTCAAAGCCAAGCCAGAGCCACATCGGTGTGCGCGCTCAGCGCCCCATGGCGTTGGTCATGGCGGCTCCGGCATCGCCTGCGGCCCCAGCGCGTGCAGCACCGGCTGCGCCGCCCGGCGCCCAGACCACGGGCCGGGGACGAACGCGCGCGCCGGGCTGCAAGGCGGCGTCGGCGCGCAGCACGGTATCGCCTTCCGTCAGGCCCGACAGCACCTCGACGGCATCCAGCGTGCGCAGGCCCAGCGTGACAGTGCGCGGCTGGGCGCGGCCCTGCTCGGCCACCAGCACCTGGGCCTGTGCGGCGGGGGCGGGGGCGGGGAGGATGGTGCCCTGCCCGCTCTGCCCGTCCGGCGCCGGGCTGCCCGCAACGGTTGGCCCCGTCTGCCCATCGGGTGCGCTTTGTGCGCCCAGTGTCAGTGCGCCAGCGGCGCCCTGGCTGCGCAGCGCCGCCTGCGGCAGCACCAGCGCGCGCGCACGGCGGGCGGTTTCCACTTCGACCGACAGCGTCATGTCCTCGCGCAGATAGGACGGGGCCTGCTCCAGCAGGGCAAACTTCACCTCGATGGCGCCGCGCTGCGCATCTACCGCAGGCGCAATGCTGAGCACGCGCGCGGCAAAGCGCTGGTCGGCAAACGCATCGGCCACCACGCTGGCGGGCTGGCCGACCTGCAACTGCTCCAGAAAACGCTCGTCCACCTGGGCCACCAGTTGCGTGGGCCCGGCCAGCGCCAGACTGAGCAGGGCCTTGCCCGGCTGCACGATCTGCCCCTGCTCTACGGCACGCAGCAGCACGCGCGCATCGGCGGGGGCACGCAGCGCGGTCTGTGCCAGCCGGGCCTGGGCCGCGGTGAGGCCCGCGCGCGCCAACTCCAGTTGTGCCTGCGCCTGCACCACCTCGGTGCCCACATCGGCATTGGCCTGCACTTGGGCAGTAGCACTGCGCGCTTGGGCCTGGGCCACATCCACCGCACGGCGGGCCTCATCCAACTGGGCAGCGCTATAGAAGCCCTGCACCACCAGTTGCTGCGCGCGCACCAGCGTGGCCTGGGCAGCGCGCAGCTGGGCTTGGGCCTGGGCCTGGGCGGCCTCGGCGGCGCTTCTGCCGCTGCTGCGCAGACCGGCCAGGCGGGCCTGGACTTGCTGGGCCGAGGCCTGGGCCTGGGCCAACGCAGCGCGCAGTTCGTCGGATTCGAGCTGCACCAGCACATCACCCTGGCGCACCGGGGCGCCCTCGGTGACGCGCACAGCCTCGACCCGGCCCGTGATGGTGCTGCCCACGTCCACGCGCGAGAGGGTGGCAACGCGCGCAGAAAACTGCAACGTGCGCACCAGCGGGGCATAACGCACAGGCAGCGCATCGACCTGCGGGGCACGCAGCTGCCACACGGCAAACCCCGCCCCGGCGGCCAGCAGCAGGGCAGCGCCGCCGGCAACGGTTTTCCAGCGGCGGCGCATGCGGGGTTCAGCGGCTTGGTTCATGGACGCGGTTCATGGGCGCGGATCAGGCAGCAAACAGGCCATCGGCAGCCTGCGGCGGCGTGACCCCCAGGTGGCGGTAGGCCGCCAGCGTGGCCACACGCCCGCGCTGGGTGCGCTGCACATAACCTTGCTGGATCAGGTAGGGCTCGATCACATCCTCGATGGTGCCGGACTCCTCGCCAATGCTGGCGGCAATGTTGTCCAGCCCGACCGGGCCGCCGTCAAAGCGGTGGATCAATGCCTCCAGAAACTTGCGGTCCATCACATCAAAGCCCTGCGGATCGACGTCCAGCATGGCCAGCGCGCGGTGGGCAATGTCCAGCGTGATGCAGCCACTGCCTTTGACGTCGGCATAGTCGCGCACCCGGCGCAAGAGCCGGTTGGCGATGCGCGGCGTGCCGCGCGAGCGCCGGGCCAGCTCAAAGCCGCCCTCTTCGTCCATGGGCGTGCCCAGCAGCCCGGCGCTGCGCGTGACGATGCGCGCCAGCTCCTCGGGCGTATAAAACTCCAGCCGCGCCACGATGCCGAAGCGGTCGCGCAGCGGGTTGGTCAGCATGCCGGCGCGCGTGGTGGCGCCCACCAGCGTGAACGGCTGCAAATCGAGTTTGATGGAGCGCGCTGCCGGGCCTTCGCCGATCATGATGTCGATCTGGTAGTCCTCCAGCGCGGGGTACAAAATCTCTTCGACCACGGGGCTGAGGCGGTGGATTTCGTCAATAAAGAGCACATCGTTGCGCTCCAGGTTGGTCAAGAGCGCGGCCAGGTCTTTGGGTTTTTCGAGCACGGGGCCGCTGGTCTGGCGCAGGTTCACGCCCAGCTCGGCGGCCACGATGTGGCTGAGCGTGGTCTTGCCCAGCCCGGGCGGGCCAAACAGCAGGACATGGTCGAGCGCCTCGCCGCGCTTTTTGGCTGCGCCAATAAAAATTTCGAGCTGTTCGCGCGCTTTGGTCTGGCCTACGTACTCCTGCAACAACTTGGGGCGCAGGGCGCGCTCTTGCGCTTCTTCCTGGGGCGATACAGGGGCAGCAGACACCACGCGCGGCGCAGGCGCGGGGGCAAAGTCGTCGGTGTGGATGGTCACGGCAGTGGAGCAGGCAAGGGGGCGGTCTGGAACTATAGCCCGGCAGGCGCTTGGTGCGGATGTGCTGTACGTTGTGCGTGATGCGGACACACCAAGTTAAAGTGCGCACAGGCCTGCTACCCGCACCCATGCCATGAACCCAGCTCCCCCCCTCCACACCCGCGCCCTGCGCCTTGCCTGCCAGGCACTTTGTCTGGCAGGCCTGGCGCACAGCGCCACGGCCCAGGCCGCAGCAGCCACGCCCCAGGCCGCAGCAGCCACGCCCGCTGCACCGCCCGCCCCCCTGCGGCTGGACAGTCCGGAAGAGCGTGCCTTGCTGATAGAACGTATCAACGCCGCCCTGGAGCGCACCAACCAGAAGCACACCCCGCGCCCACGCGGGCGCGCCGCTGCGACTGCCGTGCGCACCATACCGTCGGTGACGGTACAAGTACCCGCTGCCCCCAAACCGGCCCCGGTGCGTGCGCGCAAAAAGGGCAATGGTGCGGCAACGGCGGCGGCTGCCACCGCTGCGCTGGCAGCCACTGCAGCCATGGCCAACACTGCCGCAGACCAGGCCCAGCCCACAGACAGCGCACCGCCAGCCGATGCGGGTGCCCCCAATAGCCCGGCAATGCCCCCAACACCGGCACCGGCACCTGAACCCACGCCAGTGCAAACAGCAGCGACCCCGGCGCCCGCAGCACCAGCGGCCACCACCGCAGCATCCACGCCGACACCAACAACCGCCCCCCCCGTGGCACAGCCCCCCGCTGCCAACGCGCTCAGCGCCAGCCGCCAGGAACTCATGGCCCGTGCCGCCGCCCTGGCCGCAGCGCTGGCCCCGACCCCCGCCCCGCCCCCAGCCGATCCAGCCACGGTGCCTTGGAGCTACCAGGGCGAGACCGGGCCACAGGCCTGGGGACAGCTGCATCCGGCCTTTGCCACCTGCGCCCAGGGCCAGCGCCAGTCGCCCTTGCACATCACCGCCGCCGACACCGTGGCAGGCCCAGCCGATCCACTGCGGCCCGGCGCACAAGTCTTCAGCGGCACCCTCATGCACACGGGCAAAGCGATTGAATTGGAGGTCGAAGGCATCCAGACGCTGGTGCTGCGCGGACGGCCCTGGCAACTGCACAGCGTGCAGTTTCACCACCCGGCAGAAGAAAAAATCCACCACCAGAACTTCCCCATGGCCACCGATCTGGTGTACCACGGGCCCGAGGGCCAGATGGCGGTGTTGTCGGTGCCCATGCAGCTGGGCACACCCAACCCGTTCTTGGCCAAAATCTGGACGCACATGCCCCTGGACAGGGCCGACAGCGTGCGCCTGCCACCGGGCCAGCTGCAAGTGCAAGAGCTGCTGCCGCGCGATCTGCGCTATTACCAGTACCTGGGCTCGCTCACTACACCGCCCTGCACCGAAGGGGTGCTGCGGCTGGTGCTGAAAACGCCTGTGAGCATCAGCCCCGAGCAACTGCGCCTGCTGGCGCGCCTGGCCCCTGCCAACGCGCGCCCGGCACAGGCCACCCACGGGCGCCTGGTGCGCGAGGCGCAGTAAACAGGGTTACGGCGCAGCCACAGTACCAAAGCGCCGGGCATTGCACCCGGCGCCTGCCGCTATCAGTCGAGGCGCACGCCCACTTGCTTGATCACACGGCCCCATTTGTCGCGCTCGGAGCCGGAGAAAGCAGCCATCTGCGCGGGCGTACCCGGCAGGGGCTCCACGCCCAGCGCTTGCAGGCGCGCTTTCACGGTGGTGGAGTTCAGTGCCGTTTGCAGCGCTTTAGCCAGTTGGCCCGTGAACTCGGCGGAGGTGCCCGTGGGCACCACCAGTCCTTGCCAGGCGTAGCCCTCAAAGCCTTTGATGCCTTGCTCGCTGATGGTGGCCACGTCGGGCATGGTGGAGACGCGCTGCGCGCTGGCCACGCCAATCGGTTTGACCTTTTTGCCGTTGATGAACGAATACGCCGTAGCGCTTTCCACCCACATGGCCGGAATCTGGCCGCCAATCACGTCCTGGATGGCAGGCGCCGCGCCCCGGTAAGGCACATGGGTGAGCTTGAGCTTGCTTTGCTCGCGGAACAACTCGCCCACCAGGTGGTGCGGGCTGCCCAGGCCCACCGAGCCCCAGTTCACGCCGTCAGCCTGCTGCTGCGACCAGGCCATGAACTCTTTGAGGTTGTTGGCGGGCACGCTGTTGGACACCACCAGAAACAGCGGAAAGCGCACCAGCATGCCCACGGGCTGGAAGTCTTTTTCTGCGTTGTAGGTCAGCTTGCTGAACAGCGTCGGGTTGGCCGCCAGCGTGGCGAAATCCGCCGTGAACATGATGTTGCCGTAGTCCTTGGAACGGGCCACATATTCCGCTGCAATGTTGGTGCCCGCGCCCGGCTTGTTGGTAACGATGATGGTGCGGTTGAGCGTTTTGGACATCGCGTCCGCAATGGTGCGCGCCACCACGTCCGAGCCGCCCCCGGCGGCGTAGCCCACCACCCACTCCAGGGGCTTATCCTGGGCGCTGGCCAGGGACGATGCGGCGGCCAGTGCCAGCCCGAACAAGGAGGCGATGAAATTCTTACGGTGCATGGATGTGTCTCTGTCGTTATGTAAAAAAGGGGGCCGCCGCTCAGGCAGCCGCATGCGATGGCGCCACGGGCGTGATGGCCGCACGGCCCGCCAGCGAGGCCGACTCGGCAGCAGCGTTTTGGCCGCGTGCCAGTTGCAGCGCCTGTTGCAGCACGGCAGCGTCGCCGATGTGGTTGGCCAGCAACAGCACCAGGCGGGCATTCATGGCGTGGCTTTGTTCGGTGGTCAGGCCCAGGTGGGCGGTGATGAGTCCTTCGTAGAAATCATCGTAGGACGGCATATTGGGCTGGGTGTTGAGCATGGTGACAAACTCCTGGTTCATGCCGTGGCGGCAACGGTGGCGGTGGCCAAGGCGGCGCGCACGGCCGCTTCGGTGGGGGTGCGCCAGCGGGCGCACACATGCTGGTCGGGGCGGATCAGGTAAGCGGTGCCGCTCTGGCCATCCAGGCGCTGGGCGACCAGCCCCTGCACATCCTCGATGTCCTGACCGATGGACAGCGCCTGGACATGGGGCAGGCCCTGCGCCCAGGCAGGCACCGGGCCAAACACCAGCAGCGTGAAGTCCATGCCCAGCTGGCGCAGCAGCCAGCCGCTGTGGCCGTTGCAGCGCACGGGCGCATCCAGCAGCACGGCGCCGGGCACCTGGGTGCCAGCAAAGCTGTCCGCATCGGGCGTATTCAGCGGCGATTGGTGCAGCACGGCGGGCACCGACAGGCGTCCGCTGTTGACAATGCGGCGCGCAAACGGGTGTTCGCGGGCCAAGTCCAGCGCGGCATCGCGGAACAGGCGGCTGATCTCGCTCTTGGGCGTGATGAAGTCGGTGGCGCGGGTGGAGTTGAGCAGGTTTTCGTCCGCAGCGTATTCACGCTCGGGGCCGTAGGTGGCCAGCAGCTCGGTGCCTGCGCGGCCCTTGAGCACCCAGTCGAGCTTCCAGGCCAGGTTGTCGGTGTCCTGCACGCCGCTGTTGGCGCCCCGGGCACCAAAGGGCGATACGCCGTGGGCGCAGTCACCGGCAAACAGCACGCGGCCATGCACAAAGCTGTCCATGCGCAGGCAGGCGAAGGTATAGACGCTGGCCCACTCCAGCGTGAACTCGGTGTCTTTGCCCAGCAGCGCCTGCACGCGCGGGATGATGTTTTCGGGCTTCTTTTCTTCTTCGGGGTCGGCGTCCCAGCCCAGCTGGAAGTCGATGCGCCACACGTCGTCGGGCTCGCGGTGCAACAGCACGCTCTGGCCAGGGTGGAAGGGCGGGTCGAACCAGAACCAGCGCTCGGCGGGGAAGTCGGCCTTCATCTTCACGTCGGCAATCAGGAAGCGATCCTGGAAGATGCGGCCCTTGCTCTCCAGCCCCATCAGGCCGCGCATGGTCGAGCGCGCGCCGTCGCAGGCAATCACCCAATCGGCGTCGATCTGGTAGGGGCCGTCAGGGGTTTCGATGCTGAGCAGGGCACCATCGCCGCGCGGTGCCACGCCGGTGACTTTGTTGTCCCAGCGAATTTCAATGCCGGGCAGTTGCAGGCAACGCTCGACCAGGTAGGCCTCGCAGTAGTACTGCTGCAAGTTGATGAAGGCGGGGCGCTCGTGGCCTTCTTCGGGCAGCAGATTGAACTGGTACACCTCTTTGTCGTGGAAGAACACCTTGCCCAGGTTCCACGACACGCCTTTGTCCACCATGGGCTGGCCCACGCCCAGGCGATCCCAAATCTCCAAGGCGCGCTTGGAAAAGCACAGCGCCCGCGAGCCAATCGACAGGCGGTGGTCGTTGTCCAGCACCACCACGCGGTGGCCACGCTGGGCCATGTCAATCGCCATGCTCAGGCCCACGGGCCCGGCGCCCACCACCACGATGGGGTGCTGGGCGGGCTGCGCCGCGTCCTGGTCGGGCGAGCGGGTGTAGGCAAATTCAATGGCCTGTACCTCGGCACCGGTGCCGCGGAAGGGGTAGGAGGGGGTGTGGGCAGATGTCATGGTGTGCTGGTGGGCATGAAAAGTGGGGACAAAGCTGCGCCCAGCGGGCTGCGCACCCAGTGCGCGCCCGTCGGGAGGGGGAGAGGAAAAAATCAGCCGCTCAAGCGGCGGCTGGGCCAGGCCGGATCAGCCCTCGAGGGCCTGCCACATGGCCACATCGCGCTCGGCCGTCCAGATGCGCGGGTCGGGGAACTGCGTGGCCTCGTCGTAGGCGCGGGTCACGTCAAAGGGCATGCAGTGGTTGAAGATGACCCAGTGGCCGTACTTGGGCTGCAACTTGGCAAAGGTTTCTTCATAGACCTTGCGCAAGTCCTGGCCTGCGGCGGCACCGGCCTGCACGCTGGCATACACATCGCTGATGAACTCGCGTGTGCCTGCCAGGCCGGCTTGCACCTGCTCGGGCGTTTGCAGCGCGGCGCCACGGCCAGGCACCAGCTTTTCGGGTTGCAGGGCGGCAATGGCGTCCAGCGTTTGCGGCCAGTCTTTGAAGTAGGCGTCACCGGCGTAGGGCGTGGCATCAAACTCGACCAGATCGCCGCTGAACAGGATTTTTTCCTGGGGCAGCCAGACCACCGTGTCGCCCTTGGTGTGGCCCCGGCCCAGTTGCAGGATTTGCACTTCCAGCTTGCCCAGCCACAGGGTCATCTTGCCGGTGAAGGTGATGGTGGGCCAGGTCAGGCCCTCGGGCACGCTCTCGACGTTCTGGAACAGGCGCGGAAAGCGGCCAATCTCGCTGGCCTTGTCGAACTCACCGCGCTCGACGATCAGGTCATAGGTGTCCTGGCTGGCAATGATGTGCTCGGGCTGGTAGGCGCTGGCGCCCAGCACGCGCACGGCGTGGTAGTGGCTCAGGGTGACGTACTTGATGGGCTTGTCGGTCACTTCGCGGATGCGGCGGATCACGTCCTGCGCCATCACCGGCGTGGCCTGGGTGTCGATGACCATCACGGCGTCGTCGCCAATGATGATGCCGGTGTTGGGGTCGCCCTCGGCGGTGTAGGCGTAGGCGTGCTCGGAGAGCTTGTCGAAGCTGACTTTTTTGACTTCCAGATCGGCGGCGGAGGCGAAGGTTTTGGTGTTCATGGGGTATCGGGGGGTGGCGTTAATTCGTAAATAACAAGTCAATTTGACTAATCACAATGAAGGATAGCGGAAAGTTCGTTTTAGTGAAACGAATTCGTTTAAGTAAAAACCCTTGCCCCTGCCGATACGGCCCCCGAGTCCACGGACAATCGGCCCATGGACATGCACAGCGAACACCCTTTTTCAGACCCGGCGCCCGATGGCGCGCCAGCGCGCTCCTCGCGCGGCATCCAGAGCGTGGAGGTGGGCGGCCAGCTGCTCAAGGCGCTGGTGCACACCGGGCGGCCCATGGCGCTCAAAGACCTGGCGGGCGCCGCCGGGATGACGGCCGCCAAGGCGCACCCGTACCTGGTCAGCTTTGGCAAGCTGGGCCTGATCGAACAAGACAGCGCCACCGGCCACTACGGCCTGGGCTCACTGGCCATGCAGCTGGGCCTCATCAGCCTGCAACAAAAAGACCCCGTGCGCATGGCCATTGCCGAGCTGCCCGGCCTGGCGCTGCGCGTGGGTGCGACGGTGGCGGTGTCGGTCTGGGGCAACCACGGCCCGACCATCATCCAGGTGGAACAAGGCCCTGCCGATGTGCATGTGACCATGCGCCACGGCACCACGGCCTCGGTGCGGCGCACGGCCAATGGCAAGGTGTTTGCCGCTTTCATGCCGCCTGCCAAGGTGCAGGAGGCCCTGGCCCACGATGGCGACGCCGACGCGCTCAACGACCCGCTGTTTGCCCAGGAGCTGCAAGCCATCCGGGACGAGGGCATCAGCGTGGTCAAAGACCGGCTGGTGGGCGGCATCTGCGCAGTGGCCGCGCCGGTGTTCGATGGCTTTGGCCGCCTGGTGCTGTGCTTGGTGGCCATCGGCCCGATTGCCACACTGGACAGCAGTGTGCATGGCGAGCCCGCCCGGCACCTGCGCGAGACGGCCAGCGCCCTGTCACGCCGCCTGGGCGCGCCGGGCGACGCTCCAGCGCACGCGGGCTGATGCAATCGCTATTTTATTGATAGCTGCTTGCGCACGCCACGCAAGGGCTGACCGAGGATTTTGCTTGTATTCCAGTCCCATTTGAATGGTTCGTTGACCCGGCTGCCGGGACGGCTTCAGGTGCGCGCCAGCGGCTCCACAGAGAGCTTGAACCCCATGGCGTGGATGACCTTGAAGAGCGTGTCGGAGCTGGGCGCGCGCTCGCCAGAGAGGCTTTTGTAGAGGCTCTCGCGGGACAGGCCGGTGTCGCGGGCCAGTTGGGTCATGCCGCGCGCGCGGGCAATGTCGCCCAGCGCCCCGGCCAGCTCGGCGGGGTCGTTGTCTTCCAGGACTTGGCGCAGGTATTCCGCGATTTCTGCTTCGCTGTGGAGGTAGTTGGCCATGTCGAATGGCCGGGTTTTGATGTTGCTCACAGGTTGATCTCCTTGGCCATCGCCTTGGCAGCAGCAATGTCGCGCTCCTGGCCCGACTTGTCACCGCCGCCCAGCATCACGATCAGCACGTCGCCGCGCTGGATGTAGTACATGCGCCATCCGGGGCCGAAGAATTCGCGCATTTCCCAGACGCCATCGCCCACGGCCTTGATATCGCCCAGATTGCCCCGCTTTGCTTTGTTGATTCGACGGCGCAAGCGGATGCGGGTCGGCATGTCTCGCAGGCCATCCACCCAGTCAGCGAAGGCTTCAGTTTCTATGACGCTCTACATGATTTGATTGTAGCCTTGCAGCTACAGTTTTCTCACGTCCGTGGCATCAAGCCCCAAGGCTGAAAACCCGAAAAATCCCCTTTACTTGGCCAGCGCCCGCAGCGCCAGCTTGATACCGTCGCTCACGCCCACATCGGCAGGCAGGGCCTTGAGGGCAGCGGCGGCATCCTTGTCGCTGTAACCCAGCGCCAGCAGCGCTTGCAGGATGTCGGCCTGCTGGGCTGTGCTGGCGTGGGCATGGGCGCTGCCCAGGTCGGCGCCCAGCTTGCCCTTGAGTTCCAGCAGCAGGCGCTCAGCGGTTTTCTTGCCGATGCCGGGCACCTTGACCAGGCGGCCGGTTTCCTGCGCCGTGATCGCCTGCGCCAGCTCCTGCACGCCCAGCCCGCTCAATACGCCCAGCGCCATGCGCGGGCCCACGCCCGTCACCTTGATGAGCTGGCGAAAGGCGTCGCGCTCGGGCGCGGTGGCAAAACCATAGAGCAGCTGTGCATCCTCGCGCACGACAAAATGCGTCAGCAAAGTGACCGGCTCGCCCAGGCCGGGCAGATGGTAGAAAGTGCTCATGGGCACATCTACCTCGTAGCCCACGCCGTGGCAGTCGATCAGCACCTGGGGCGGGTTTTTGGCGGCCAGGGCGCCTTGGAGTCGTCCGATCATGGTGTTCCTTCGAAAGAATATTTTTCAAAAATGATAGCTGGTAGCGCCCTGTGCATCTGCGCTGGCACCTGTTTTGGCTATGGCCTACCATAGCAGCTCCCATCCACCCACCCGAGTGCCGCCATGTCTGCTCTGCCCCAAGCCCACCCCGCCTTGACCGCCGATGACTACCTGGCCTGGGAGGCCACCCAGCCCGAGCGCCACGAGTTTGTCGATGGCGAGACCTTCGCCATGGCCGGTGCCGAAGACCGCCATGTCACTGTGACCGGCAACCTCTACATGGCCCTGCGCCAGCACCTGCGCGGCACGCCGTGTCGCACCTTCATGGCCGACATGAAGGTGCAGGCGCAGGCCGACAGCAGCTACTTCTACCCCGACGTGGTCGTCACGTGCAGCGCCGCCGACGCCGACAGCCGCCTGGTCAAGCGCGAGCCCCGGTTGATTGTGGAAGTGCTCTCGCCCGGCACCGAGGCCTACGACCGCGGCGAAAAATTCCAGCGCTACCGCCACATTGCCAGCCTGGAGGAATACGCGCTGGTCGATATCGAACACCGCCGCGTTGATGTGTTCCGCAAGCTGCCTGAGGGCCTGTGGGTGCTGCACCCCTTCGATGCCACCACACCGGCCACCTTCGCCAGCGTCGATCTGGCCCTGGACGCCGACACGCTCTACGCCGAAATATGACACCGGGGTCAGTGGGGGCAACGCCCCCCGCACTGGCCAGCGGGCATCTGCGGTACGCTGCGGCCATGGCCTGCGCTGGCCATCTTCTTTGCATTCCCCTGACTCCACCCTTCACGGACAACACCGCGTGATCCTGCGCCACACCTTCATCCCCCACAACAACACCCGCCTGGCCAACCTGTGCGGCCCGGCCGATGCCCACCTGCGCACCATCGAGGCAGCGCTGCAAGTGAACATTGCCCACCGGCACGAGCAATTCAAGGTCGATGGCCCCAAAGCGCGCGCCACGCAGGCCATGGAAGTGCTGCAAGCGGTCTATGAAATGGCCGAGCGCCCCATCAGCGAAGCGCACCTGCAACTCATGCTGGTGGGCGACAGCGCCCTGGCCGCCGACACCGAGGGCAGCCCCGCGCCCCTGAGCACCCGCCGCGCCGACCTGCGCGCGCGCACCCCCACCCAGGCCATGTACCTGGAGAACATCGCCACGCACGACATCACCTTCGGCATCGGCCCCGCAGGCACCGGCAAAACCTACCTGGCGGTGGCCTGCGCCGTCGATGCGCTCGAGCGCAGCAGCGTGCAGCGCATCGTGCTGACGCGCCCGGCGGTAGAGGCTGGCGAGCGCCTGGGCTTTTTGCCGGGCGACCTGGCGCAAAAGGTCGATCCCTACCTGCGCCCGCTGTACGACGCGCTCTACGAGCTGATGGGCTACGACAAGGTGCAAAAAGCCTTCGAGCGCAACCAGCTGGAGATTGCACCGCTGGCCTTCATGCGCGGGCGCACGCTGAACAACGCTTTCGTCATCCTCGACGAAGCGCAAAACACCACGCCCGAGCAGATGAAGATGTTTTTGACGCGCATCGGCTTTGGCGCCAAGGCTGTGGTCACCGGCGACGTCAGCCAGATCGACCTGCCCAAAGGCGCCTTGAGCGGCCTGATTGAAGCCGAGCGGGTGTTGAAGCGCGTCAAGGGCATTGCGGTGACGCGCTTTACCAGCGCTGATGTGGTGCGCCACCCGCTGGTGGCGCGCATCGTCGATGCCTACGACGCGGCGGGCCGCCCGGCACCCGTGCGCCGGCGCAGCGCAGACTGATGCACAGCGCGCTATAGCAGCCCAAAACACCTCAAAAATCTACCACCGCCATGCCCCTGCAAACCCTCACCCTGTCGTTGCAATTTGCCCGCTTTGACGGCGCTGCCGAGCACCGCGCCGCCCTGCCCCGCCACAAGGTGGCGCGCTGGATACGCCATGCCCTGGCGCTGGACGCCGAGATCACCGTGCGCATCGTCGGTGAGAACGAGGGCCGCCAGCTCAACCGCGACTACCGCCAGAAAGACTACGCCACCAACGTGCTCACCTTCGACTACGCGCAAGAGCCCGTGGTCAGCGCCGATTTGGTGCTGTGCGCCCCCGTGGTCGCGCGCGAAGCCGCCGAGCAAAACAAA
>NZ_JAQUAL010000207.1:0-4117 GCF_028687295.1 Simplicispira sp. | reverse complement strand
CCTACCCCGCCAGCGCCTCGTCCAGCACCTGTACCCAGTGGCGCACGGGTGTGTCGGTGCCGCTTTGCAGGTGGGTGATGCAGCCAATGTTGGCGCTGGCGATCACGCTCGGCCCCAGCGCTTGCAGGTGGCCCAGCTTGCGCGTGCGTAGGGCCTGCGACAGCTGCGGCTGCAACACCGAATACGTGCCCGCCGAGCCGCAGCACAGGTGCGCCTCCTGCGCCACGCGCACGTCAAAACCCAGCGCGCGCAGGTGCTGCTCGATGCCGCCGCGCAGCCGCTGGCCGTGTTGCAGCGTACAGGGCGATTGCAGCGCCACCACCCCCTGCGGCACGTTGCGCAATTGGCCTTGCAAGGAGGCGGCAATGTCGGGCAGCAGCTCCGAAAGGTCGCGCGCCAGGGCGCTGACGCGTGCGGCTTTGGCAGCGTACTGTGCATCGTGCTGCAAGTGGTGGCCGTACTCTTTGACCATGGCGCCGCAGCCCGAGGCGTTGAGCACGATGCACTCGACAGCATCGCTGCCCACCCGGGGCCACCAGGCGTCGATGTTGGCGCGCATCTGCGCCAGGGCGCCGTGCTGGTCGTTCAGGTGGAACTTGACGGCGCCGCAGCAGCCCGCCTCGGGGGCGATCACGGCCTGTATGCCCACGGCGTCCAGCACGCGCACGGTGGCGGCGTTGATGCCCGGCGCCATGCTGGGCTGCACGCAGCCCTCCAGCAGCAGCACCTTGCGCGCGTGCTGGCGCCGGGGCCAGTGGCCCGCCGCCGTGGGCACAGGCACCTTGGCGCGCACGCTGGCGGGCAGCACACCGCGCAGGGCCTGGCCCGCCTGCATGGCCGAGTCAAACAGCGGCGAGGTCAGGCCCTCTTTGAGCGCCCAGCGCACGGCGCGTTCGCCCAGCGGGCGCGGCACCTTGGCATCGACGATCTTGCGGCCCATGTCCACCAGATGGCCGTATTGCACGCCGCTGGGGCAGGTGGTTTCGCAGTTGCGGCAGGTCAGGCAGCGGTCCAGGTGCAGTTGCGTGCTGCGCGTGGGCGGCGCCCCCTCCAACACCTGCTTGATGAGGTAAATGCGCCCGCGCGGGCCGTCCAGCTCATCGCCCAGCAGCTGGTAGGTGGGGCAGGTGGCGGTACAAAAGCCGCAGTGCACGCATTTGCGCAGGATGGCTTCAGCGGCCAGGCCCTCGGGCGTGGCGGCAAATTCGGGGGCGAGCTGGGTTTGCATGGGCGGTGGCGGCGAAGCTCAAAAAGAAATGGTCAAGGGGGCGGCGCGGGCGGGGCAGCGCGCACCGCAGCGGACGGGGCAGGCGGCGCAGCAGGCGCCGGTGCGGCAGACACGGGGGCGCCCGCCGCACTGCGCAGGCGGCGCGAAGCACCCAGCAGCCGGGCGCGGTCTATCCACAGCGGGGGCAGGGCCAGCGCCAGCAGCACCAGCGCCAGCGGCACCACAAACACAAAGCCCACGTACTTGAAGCCCGCCGCCCCGGCCACGCCGCCCACCAGAAACATGGCCAGCAGCCCGGCCAACAGGCCCAGGCGCTGGTGGTTGGCGCGCACCTGCTGCTCGGGGCGGGCGCTGCTGCGGTTCCAGTACAAGAGCTTGCCCAGCTCGATGCCCAGGTCGGTGATGACGCCGGTCATGTGCGTGGTGCGGATCTGCGCCGACGACATTTTGGTGACGACGGCGTTTTGCAGCCCCATGATGAAAGACAGCAGCAGCACCGTGACCGGCACGGCAAACGGCGTGCGCCAGTCCAGCGTGACGGCGCCCACCAGGCCAAACACCAGCATCAGCAGCGCCTCGATCAGCAACACCAGCGCGTAGCTGCTGTGCAGGCGCTGCTGCAACGCCCAGTTGACCAAAATCGCCGTCACCGCCGCACCACTGACAAAGGCCAGCAGCGCGCCCAGGGCACTGAGCACCAGCACCATATTGCCCAGTACCAGGTTGTCGGCCAGCAGCGAGACAAAGCCCGTCATGTGCGAGGTGTAGAGCCTGACTACCAGAAAGCCTCCCGCATTCACCGCGCCCGCATTGAACGCCAGCAGCAAGCCCAGGCGGCGGTTGCTGGCCACCGTGCGGTGCTGGCCGGTCAGGCGGCGAAAGCGGCGCATGGCTGAACCCCCAGCGTGCGTTTACCGCTGCCAGGCCATGCGGCCCGGGTTGAAGATGCCAGCGGGGTCGAAGCTGTGCGCCAGCCGTTCGTGGATGCGCCGCTGTGCCGCAGAAATGGGGTCAAAATGGCCTCCAGCGCTTGCAGGGAGTGCGCCACCAGCTATGAAAAGAGAAGCACTTCCACCCACCTGCGTGGCCGCAGCGTGCAGCGCCGCCGCGTGCTCGCGCCCGGCCTGCACCCAGCGCAGGGCGCCATGCCATTCGATCAGCGGCGGCGCCACGCCCGCAGGCAGCGCCAGCACGGGCGCCGTGGCGGGCAGCGACAGGCGCCATACGTCCAGCCCCGGCTGCTGCGCGCGGGCGGCAAACCAGGGCAGCTGCTGCTCGCGGCAGGCGGCCCAGTGGGCAGCGGCAGCGGCGTTGTCCAGGCGCTCACCGCCCAGGGTGCGGCAGGCTGTCTCTACCGCCGCCACCGCGCCGCGCAGGCGCACATACAGCGTGCCCGCGCCTGCGGCCCCTGTGGCGGCTGGCACCCAGCAACTGGCGTTGAGCGGCAGCGGCTGGGCGCCCCAGGTGTGCAGGTGGCGCAGCGCCTGCGCCTGGTCGCAGCCAAAGCGCAGCGTGGCCTCGGCGGGCGCCACGGGCAGCACCTTGAGGCTGACCTCGGCGATCAAGCCCAGCGTGCCCCAGGCGCCCACCATGAGGCGCGAGACGTCGTAACCGGCCACGTTCTTGATCACCTGCCCGCCAAAGGTGAGCCGCTCGGCGCGGCCATTGACCAGCACCACGCCCAGCACGTAGTCGCGCACCGCCCCTACGCTGGCGCGCGCCGGGCCCGACAGCCCCGCCGCCACCATGCCGCCCACCGTGGCGCCGGGGCCAAAGTGCGGCGGCTCAAAGGGCAGGCACTGGTGCTGCTGGGCCAGCGCGGCCTCCAGCGCGTGCAGCGGCGTACCGGCGCGCACCGTGACCACTAGCTCGCTGGGCTCGTAGCTGAGGATGCCGGTGTAGGCGCGCGTATCGAGCACCTCGCCGTGCAGCGGCGCACCACCGTGGAAGTCTTTGCTGGCGCCGCCGCGAATGCGCAGCGGCGCCCGGTGCGCAGCGGCATCGCGCACGCGCTCGATCATCTGGGAGAGAACGGTGTCCATGGCCGGGCATGGTAAGCCCATGCCCGGTGCACGCGCCATGCGGGCAGCGTGAATTTTCTGCACAGCGGGCGTGAACAAACCGGTGCGTCGGCCCGCGCGCGGTGTGCGCGGTTTATGCGGGGGGTCCGTCTGCGCACAGCGCCGCGCTGATCTGGGCGGCGTCCAGCACGGCAAAGCAGCGGTTGTGCTGGGCCGTCAATGGCCCGCCACCGGGCACCAGGGCGGCGCCTTCGTAGCCCATGGCCTTGAACTTCCAGGTGCCGCTGATCCGTTTGAGGTGGCCCACCGGCGCGCCGCCGGGCAGAAAAACCGCCACCACGCCCTCGTTCAGCGGTTGCAGCGTCAACAAGGTGGCCATGCGTTCTCCTGGGCAGATCAAAGTGACAGGTAAATTGCTATTTTTATGATAGCTGCTGGCGCTTATCCCGAAAGCTAAAGAGCCTATTTTGACCAGCAACCGCACGCCAGGCTCCCATAAAAAAACCCGCCAATCGGCGGGCCAAGGCCCCGGGGGGGCCAGAGGAGTCTCTCGCAAGGGCGGGCGGTGCCACCAGACACCGCCGCCACCACACCCAGTTCAGCGGGTATATGCCGTCTCGCCGTGCGAGGTGATGTCCAGACCTTCGCGTTCGGCTTCTTCCGATACCCGCAGGCCCACGATCACATCGGCCACCTTGTAGGCAATGAAGGCCACCACCGCCGACCACACCGCCGTGATCAGCACGCTCTTGACCTGGATCCACACTTGGGCGCCCATGGCGAAGGTGTCAGGGGTCAGGCCGCCGGTGCCGCCCAGGTTTTGCGAGGCAAACACGCCGGTCAGGATGGCACCCACAATGCCGCCCAC
>NZ_JAQUAL010000065.1:0-17469 GCF_028687295.1 Simplicispira sp. | reverse complement strand
CTTTTGAAGAGCTTTCTGTGGTCAGTGCGCCGTATGAAGTCGATGGTCAGGTGGTTGGCACCTTGGGGGTGATCGGCCCCACGCGCATGCCGTACGATCGCATGATCCATATCGTGGACATTACGTCCAGGTTGGTGTCCAACGCCCTCAGTCACCACAAGTAAGCCCCTACAATAGCGGCTTCGCGCGGCGTCAGCGTGATCTGGGGCGTTAGCTCAGTTGGTTAGAGCAGAGGACTCATAATCCTTTGGTCGACAGTTCAAGTCTGTCACGCCCTACCAAGCCATACAAGAAAACCCTGCTATCAGTCTGGTAGCAGGGTTTTTGATTTTTCGGCATGGCACCTGGCCCTCAGTGCTGGCCTTCGGTCAGGGTGTCGAGCTGGAAACGCCCGGTTTTGTCCCACAGCCAGGTGTCGGTGTAGGTAACGCGGCCCATGCGTGTGGGCGCGGGGTAAGGGGCGGCAGCGCGCACAGTGCGTTCAATTTCTGCCACCACCTCGGGAGCGTGGCGTGGCGCGCGCATCCAGCGCAGGCGCTGCACTTGTCCCTTGGCGTCGATATCCACCTCCAATACGCCAATGGCATACAGCATGGCGGGCAGCTTGCCCGGATAGATGCGCTGGGCGTTGAGTCCGTACAGGTGCGTTGCTGCGTCCTGGCGGTAGGCGCGCGGCGTGGTGGCCGCAGAGGAGCGTGCCGAGCCAGGCAGGCTGCTGGCCGGTGTGTCGGTGCCGGGCCAGCGGCTGTCGCTGGCCCCTTCGGGGGCGGATTTGCAGGCGCTGACCAAGGCCGTCACGGCAGCCATGAGGCCGGTGATCAGCCAGTGGCTGCGAGGCCCGGATGGGCGGGGGCGTGGTGGCAAGGGCATGGATGGCATTCGCTGGACTGCGAGAGGGCGGCGCGCCAGTCTTGTGCGGGCCTGCTGGGGGCGCAGTGTAGTGCGAACGACGTGCTGGTGGTGCAGGCCCTGTCACCAGTGTGCCCGGCATGGCCCGATTTTGCTATTGAAAGTGAAGCTGCTTGCGCTTATAGAGCGGGCGCTGGAGGCACTTTTGGCTTGATATTTTCAAGCGCTGGAGTGTGGGTGGCGTGCAGGCCCAGGCCTGCCAGGTAGGTGTCCAGCATGGCCTGGCCGCTGTGCACCAGGTCAAAGGCTTGCGGGTTCAGCAGCCAGTGTTGCACCAGCCCCTCCACCATGATTTGCAAGCCCAGCGCGGCTGTGTCCAGTGCGATGGGCGGTGCTTTTTGTTGCTCATTGAAGGCGCGTTCCAGGGCTGCACGGTTGTAGGCCACGCAGTCGTTGTGTGTGCGCAGGCGGCGCGTTTGCACATCACCGAGTTCATCGGTGAACTCCATCTTGTGGGTGGCGATTTGCAGTACCCGGCGGGTCTGATCGTCGTTGGCAATGAGGTGCAGGGCATCCAGGAGTGCTGCGCGCAATTGCGTCAGGGTGTTGGTGCCGTGGGCCAGGCCCGCCCGCGCCATGGGCGCTTCCAGGGGCAAGGTCACGCGCTCCATCATGGCGTTGAACAAGTCGGCTTTGTCTTTGAAATGCCAATAGATGGCGCCACGCGTGGTGCCTGCCGCCAGCGCAATGTCGTTGAGCGAAGTGCGCGATACGCCACGGGCCTGAAACAGTTGTTCGGCAGCATCCAGCAGGCTGCTGCGGGTGGCCTGTGCGTCTGCCTTGGTGCGTCGGGCCATGAAAATTACCTCTGCCAATGGTGTCCAAAGCCTCACTATACATACATTCTGGAATGTATGTATACTGCGATTTTTTCAGTGCATTGCAGGGCGTTGCTGTGTGATGCGCGGGCTGTGGGCCGCAGCCGGGGGTTTGCCTGCTGCTGTGCCCTTGTCAACCATCTCCGCCAAAGGATTTTTCATGCCTGCCTTGTGCTACGCCAAGACTGCCGTTCCTGTTGTTTCTGCTCCTTCGCGCTGCTGGGGTCGGCGCTCCTGGTGGGTGGGCGGTTTGAGTGCCGTTTTGCTGTTGTCGGCCTGTGGCAAAACCGATGCCCCTGGCGCAGGTGGCCCTGCGGCGCGCGCCATGCCGCAGCCCGAAGTGGGCGTGGTTACCGTGGCACTGCGCGATGTGGGTCTGGTCACTGAGCTGCCCGGTCGCCTGGAGGCCTCGCGCGTGGCGCAGGTGCGGGCGCGGGCGGCAGGTATTTTGCAAAAGCGCCTGTTCCGCGAGGGCAGCGATGTCAAGGCCGGGCAGGCACTGTTCACCATTGATGCGGCGCCCTACGCGGCGGCGCTGCAAAGCGCCCAGGCGCAGTTGGCGCGGGCGCAGGCCAACCTGGCCCAGGCCAGTGCGCTGGCCGAGCGCTACCAGCCGCTGGTGGCCGCCAATGCCGTGAGCCAGCAGGAATATGCCAATGCCGTGGCCGCCCAAAAGCAGGCCGCTGCCGATGTGGCCGCTGGCAAAGCAGCGGTGCAAACGGCCAGCATCAATCTGAACTACGCCAGCGTCACCTCGCCCATCTCCGGGCGTATCGGGCGCGCACTGGTCACTGAAGGCGCACTGGTGGGCCAGGGCGAGGCCACACAACTGGCCGTGGTGCAGCAGATCAACCCGGTGTATGTCAACTTCACCCAGTCAGCGGCTGAGGTCATGAAGCTGCGCCGCGCGCTGGAGGCCGGGCAGTTCAAAAAAGCCTCTGGCAGCGATGCCGCCAGCGTGCGCGTGGTGCTGGACGATGGCAGTGAATACGCCCTGCCGGGCAAGCTGTTGTTTTCTGATCTGACGGTGGATGCCACCACGGGCCAGGTCACTTTGCGTGCCGAGGTGCCCAACCCCAAGGGCGAGTTGCTGCCCGGCTTGTATGTGCGTGTGCGACTGGAACAGGCACAGGTGTCCGATGCTTTTACGCTGCCACAGCAGGCCGTTACGCGCACCCAGCAGGGTGACAAGGTAACGGTGGTTGCCGCCGACGGCACGCTCAGCCCGCGCATGGTCAAGGTGGGCGCTGCGCGCAACAACCAGTGGGTGGTGCTCGACGGCCTCAAGGCGGGCGAGCAGGTGATGGTCGATGGCTTCCAGAAGCTGCAAATGCTGCCGCCCGGAACCCCCGTCAAAGCCGTGCCGTGGCAGGCGCCGGGCAGTGCAGCGCCCGTGCCGCAGACTGCGCCCGCACCGGCAGCTGCGCCCGCTTCTGGCCCAGCGCCAGCGGCCAGCAGCCCTGCCGCTACCGCCAGCGCTGCGCAGCAATAAGGAGCGCACGCTATGGCCAAATTTTTTATTGATCGCCCGATTTTTGCGTGGGTGATTGCGCTGTTTGTGATGGTGCTGGGCGCTGTGTCCATTACCCAGCTGCCGATTGCGCAATACCCATCGGTGGCGCCGCCCACCATTGTGATTTCTGCCGCGTACCCGGGTGCGTCGGCACAGACGCTGGAAGACAGTGTGCTGGCCGTGATCGAGCGCGAGATGAATGGCGCGCCCCGTCTGGCCTACATGGAGGCGGTCAGCCAGGCCAACGGCTCGGGCAGCATCACCCTGAGCTTTGAGCCCGGCACCAACGCCGATCTGGCCCAGGTCGAAGTGCAAAACCGCTTGGCACGGGCCACGCCACGCCTGCCTGCTGTGGTGAATCAGCAGGGTGTGCGGGTAGAAAAATCGCGCTCCAACTTCCTGTTGTTTGCGATGCTGTCGTCGTCCGATCCCAAAACTGACGTGACCGCCTTGAGCGATTACGCCTCGCGCAACATCGTGCCCGAGTTACAGCGCCTGCCTGGTATCGGCCAGGTGCAGTTGTTTGGCTCCGAGCGCGCCATGCGCGTCTGGGTGGATCCGGCCAAGCTGCAGGGCTACAACCTGTCGCCAGCTGATGTGGCCAGTGCCATTCAGGCACAAAACGCGCAGGTTTCTGCCGGTAGCTTGGGCGAGCTGCCCAACCTCAGCGGCCAGACTATTTCTGCCACGGTAGTGGTGCCCGGGCAGCTCGGCACGACAGCCGAGTTTGGCAACATCGTGCTGCGCGCCAATGCCGATGGCTCCAGCGTGCGGCTGAAAGATGTGGCCCGCATTGAGCTGGGCGCACAGTCCTACGCCACCACGGCACGCCTCAACGGCAAACCGGCGGCCGGCATGGGCGTGCAGTTGTCGCCCTCAGGCAATGCGCTGGCGGCTGCGGAAGCGGTCAAAAAACGCATGACCGAGCTGGAAAAGTACTTTCCGCCCGGCGTGACCTGGACGGTGCCTTTTGACAGTTCCGACTTCGTCAAGATTTCTATCCAGCAGGTGGCGATGACGCTGCTGGAAGCCATCGTGCTGGTGTTCCTGGTGATGTTCTTGTTCCTGCAAAACATCCGCTACACCATCATCCCTACCATCGTGGTGCCGGTGGCGCTGCTGGGTACCTTTGGCGCACTGCTGGCCATGGGGTTCTCGATCAACGTGCTGACGATGTTCGGCATGGTGCTGGTGATCGGTATCGTGGTGGACGATGCCATCGTGGTCGTTGAAAACGTCGAGCGCATCATGAGCGAAGAGGGGCTGCCGCCGCTGGAGGCCACGCGCAAGGCCATGGGTCAGATTTCCGGTGCCATCGTCGGTATTACCGTGGTGCTGATATCGGTGTTTGTGCCGCTGGCTTTCTTTGCTGGCTCGGTGGGCAATATTTACCGCCAATTCTCGGCGGTGATGGCCGTGTCGATTGGCTTTTCTGCCTTTATGGCCTTGTCGCTTACGCCAGCGCTGTGCGCCACGCTGCTCAAGCCGGTGGTGGCAGGACATGCACATGCCAAAACCGGTTTCTTCGGTGGCTTCAACCGGGGCTTTGCGCGCACCGCCAAGGGCTACGAGGGCTGGGTGGCCAAGCTGCTGCGCCGGGGAGGCCGAATGATGGTGGTGTACGTGGCACTGATCGCTGCTGTGGGTGTTTTGTATATGCGCCTGCCGACCTCGTTCCTGCCCAACGAAGACCAGGGCAGTTTGCTGGTCAATATCCAATTGCCGCCAGGTGCAACGCTGGAGCGCACGCAGGCCGTCGTGGAAAAAGTGGAAGGTTTCATGCTCCAGCAGCCTGAAGTCAAGAGCATGGTGGCGGTGATGGGCTTCAGCTTCTCGGGCCAGGGACAAAACGCCGGGTTCTCTTTTGTGACGCTCAAGGACTGGAGTGAGCGCAAAGGTGCCGGCCAGACCGCTGAGGCTTTGGCTGGCCGTGCCATGGGGGCGTTGTCGGGTGTCCGCGATGCGTTTATTTTTGCGCTCAGTCCGCCACCCATTCCGGAGCTGGGTGTCAGCTCTGGCTTCACCTTCCGGCTGCAAGACCGCGGTGGCAATGGCCATGATGCTTTGGTGGCCGCACGCAACCAGATGTTGGGCATGGCCTCCAAGAGCAAGGTGCTTGCCGGTGTGCGTCCCGACGGTCTGGAAGATGCACCACAGTTGCAGGTGGATATTGACCGCGACAAGGCCAGTGCCCAGGGGGTTGGTTTTGCCGCCATCAACAACGCCATCTCTGCGGCGCTGGGCTCCGCTTATGTGAATGACTTTCCCAACGCTGGGCGCTTGCAGCGCGTGGTGGTACAGGCCGAGGCTCAGGCGCGCATGCAGCCTGAAGACATCCTCAAGCTGACGGTGCTCAACAGCCAGGGCAAGGCCGTACCGTTGTCGGCGTTTGCCAGCACCCGCTGGGTCAGCGGCGCCATGCAGACGGTGCGCTACAACGGCTACCCGGCCATGCGTATTTCTGGCGGTGCAGCCCCCGGTCACAGCACCGGTGAGGCCATGGCCGAGATGGAGCGCTTGGCAGCGCAGCTGCCCGCAGGCTTTGGTTTTGAATGGACGGGCCAGTCACGTGAAGAAAAACTGGCAGGCTCGCAAGCGCTGGTGTTGTATGGCTTTGCCATCCTGGCGGTGTTCTTGTGTCTGGCTGCACTGTACGAGAGCTGGTCGATTCCGCTGGCGGTGATTCTGGTGGTGCCACTGGGCGTTCTGGGTGTGCTGCTGGGCATTACCGGGCGTGGCATGGCCAATGACGTGTATTTCCAGGTCGGGCTGATCACCATCATTGGCCTGTCCGCCAAGAACGCGATTTTGATCATCGAGTTTGCCAAAGACTTGCAAGCGCAGGGCCGTGGCGTAGTCGAGTCTGCCTTGGAGGCCGCGCACCTGCGGTTCCGTCCCATCATCATGACCTCGCTGGCCTTCATTTTGGGTGTGGTGCCGTTGGCGATGGCCTCGGGCGCCAGCTCGGCCAGCCAGCGGGCCATTGGCACCGGCGTGATCGCGGGCATGGTGGTTGGTACCTTCCTGGCGGTATTTTTTGTGCCCACGTTCTTTGTGGTGGTGCGCAGCCTGTTCAAGGGCAGCGAGCGCCAGCGAAAAATGCACGCAGAGCATGCCAAGGCCGCAGGTATCGAGGCCCACCAATGACAACGAAGGTAAAGCCCATGCGCAATAGCAATGCCCGGACTCCCCGGCTCCTGTCCCTGAGTGTGCTGGCTCTGCTGGCGGGCTGCTCCATGGCGCCCATCTACGAGCGTCCCCCGGCGCCTGTGGCCGCACAGTGGCCCGCATCCAGCGCCGATAACACCGCTGCCACCACAGCAGCGGCAGACATGGCCTGGCAGGATTTTGTGGGTGATGCCCGCCTGCGCGAGCTGGTCATGCTGGCGCTGGACAATAACCGCGACCTGCGTGTGGCGCTGGCTGCCATCGAGCAGGCACGTGCCCAGTACCAGATTCGCCGTGCCGATCAACTGCCCACCATCAACGCTGCGGTCGCAGGCAACCGCCAGCCCAGCAGCGATGGTGAGTCCATCAGCAGCGCCTATACCGCTGGCTTGGCCATGGCCTCATGGGAGCTGGATTTTTTTGGCCGGGTGGCCAGTCTGAAAGACGCTGCCCTGGCCCAGTTCCTGGCCACGCAAGAGGCGCGCAATGCGGTGCAGACCAGCCTGATTGCCTCCGTCGTCAGCACCTGGTTGAGCCTGCAAACCAACAACGAACTGCTGGCCCTGACGCAGCGCACGTTGGCTACGCGCCAAGACTCGCTGCGCCTGAACCGCATGCGTTTTGAGCAGGGCGTGACCTCGGCCCTGGATTTGCGCCAGGCTGAATCGCTCACTGCTGCAGCGCAGGCCACGCTGGCCCAGCAGCGGCGCTTGCGGGCACTGGATGTGAACGCGCTCACGCAATTGGTGGGACAGCCTTTGCCTGAGACACTGCTGGCTGCGCCCGCCATCCCGGCAGCGCAGTCCCTGCACGATGTCCCGGTAGGTATGCCGTCGGATTTGCTGGAGCGCCGCCCCGACATCCGCCAGGCCGAGCAACAGCTGATAGCTGCCAACGCCAACATCGGCGCCGCGCGGGCCGCATTTTTCCCGCGCATTGCGCTCACGGCCAGCGCCGGAACGGCCAGTGGCGCGCTCTCGGGCTTGTTCCAAAGCGGCGCTTGGGGTTGGACGTTGGCGCCCCAGGCGGTACTGCCCATTTTTGATGCCGGGCGCAACCAGGCGGCGCTGGAGTCAGCACAGGCCGGGCGCGATATGGCGCTGGCCCAATATGAGAAAGCCATCCAGGGTGCGTTCCGTGAAGTGGCCGATGCCCTGGCAGGCCAAGCCACGTTGGGCGAGCAGGTGCGCGCTCAGCAAGCCCAGGCCGATGCTGAAGCTGACCGTTTTCGCCTGGCCGATCTGCGCTACCGCAACGGCGTAGCCAGCTACCTGGATGTGTTGGATGCGCAGCGCGCCCTGTTTGCTACCCAGCAAGCGCTGGCCCAGACACAGCTGGCGCAGCAGCAAAACCGGGTGGCGTTGTACAAGGCGCTGGGAGGCGGTTGGAGCGCGCAGGCGCCGCAGCTGTAAGCAAAAGCCGGGGGGCTTCGGCTCTCCGGGTAGGCTGTTCAATAGGCAGTCAGCACTGGCGCAATCGGGCTGTGCGCATGTGCATGGCCGTGTGCGTGGCCATGGCAGTGAAGGTGTGCAGGACTGCGGGTGGCAATGCTCTGGGGCGTTGGCGCCGGTGCGCTCTCGTGTACCACGATGGGCAGTGTGCGGTGTTTGGCATCGTGCTTGGCCAGCGCCGCCAGGTTCGCCACGTCTTCGGCCTGTAGTGTCTGACCTGGGGCAATGCAGGCAGCGCCCACCGACACCGTGGTGCACGGAAAAAATCGCTCCACGCCATACCGGTCCTCAGCGTGGATGCCCCCTGCGGCTTGGGCATCTGCATCAAACAGCAGCCGCGCCTGCTGGCCAAACTCCTCGACGATGGCCTGGCAGCGTGGCAGCCAGTCCTGGCTTTGGAATAGCACCAGAAAATCATCCCCTCCCACATGGCCGACAAAATCGCGCTCCGCGTTGGCGTGGGTGGTGATGACGCGCGCCAGCAGCCGGATCATTTCATCGCCGCGCCAATAGCCGTACTGGTCGTTGAATGGTTTGAAATGGTTCAAATCGGCATAGCAGGCGACAAAGCTCACCTGGTTTTCCAACAAGCGCGTGATGTGCAGGCTGATAGGGATATTGCCCGGCAAAAAGGTCAGGGGGTTGGCGTGGCGGGCTGCTTCGATGCGTGCCTCGGTTACCGTGCGCACCAATTGCTCGCCTGTGCCCAAGCCTATGTAGCGGCCATTGGCCGTGACGATGAAGCCATCGCTCAGGTAGCGCTGGTCTTGTGACGTCAGAATGCCCAGCAACTGCTCAACGTCGCAATCGCGCTCCACCACGCGCGGCTGCACATTCGCAAAGCCCAGACAGGGTTTGCGGCCATGCACCTCCCGAAAGTACAGCGTGGCGTAGTGCGTCATGAACTGCTGGCGATTGATCAGTGCGACCGGGCGTCCATCTTCCACAATGGCCAGCGCATGCAGGTTTTCATGGTTTTGAAAGCAGGCGGCTACGGTGTCGTTGACGGTGTCGGGGGTGAGCGTGGGCGCCTGTAGCACCGGCACATGGCGCAGGATGCCGGGGCGCGCACTCTGGTGCGCCAGTTGCGGCAGCACCGCCACACGGCGATCTTGCAGGGCTGTGAGCGCCTCGGCAGGCAATACACCGACCGGCTGGATGTCTGGATAGCCCAGCAGCCAGCCCTGGCCGTAGGCGATGTCCAGGTCGCGCAATGCACGCAAATCAGCGGGTGTTTCAATGCCCTCTGCCACCAAGGTGGTGCCAAACACCTGGGCAATGCTCTTGATGGCTTGCACCATTTGCAGGTTCTGGGGCTGCGCACTGATGTTGCGCACGAAGTATTTGTCGATTTTGACGAAGTCGGGTTTGACCTCAGACCACACCCGCAGGCTGGAGCGCCCATCGCCAAAATCGTCCAGTGCCAGTCGCATGCCTGCACCATGCACGCACTGTACGGCTTGGCGCAGCCGGGCCATGTCGCTCACGCGCTCGTGTTCTGTGATCTCCAGCACCACCATGCGCGGTTGTACGCCGAAGGTGCGCACTGTACGCGCCAGCGTATCGGCACCACACAATGCCACGGCCTGTACCAGCGCATCGGCGCTGATATTGATGAATATCCGACCCGCTGCGCGGGCGGCGCCCCAGCCTTGCAGTGCGGTGTAGGCACATACCAGCTCAAAGTCTTGCAGCAGGTGCTCCTGGCGTGCCATGTCCAGCAAGACATCGGGTGTGTGCCAGGGCGATCCCTGCGGCCCCCGGATGAGTGCCTCGTGGGCGTATACCGTGCCCTCGCGCAGATCGGCCAGCGGCTGAAAAACGCAATACAACTGCCCCGACCGCACCAACTGGGCCAGTGGCCCTTGCCCTTGCTGTAGCGCGGGCGACAGCGCCGCCAGCACCCGTGGACAGGGTGGGCGCACGAAGGGCAGCGGGCGTCTGGTGCGGAGCATGGTCATTGCTGGCAGCGTAGCGATCCGCGGTGACAGTCGTATTACAGCAGTGCGTGTGTGGCCCCGCAGGTGCTGCGCGGGGCATCCTGTGGCCGGGTGTTTTGCACGGCAGTTTGGTGGCCGCCGCACATCGCACTTTTGATATTGCGCAAAACACAATTGCAACCACCCCTGCACAGTCGCCGTCATGTTGAACCACTTCGATTCTGGCCTCTCCATGGTGAGCGATGAAGCCGCTGCCGGTACCGTGTTGCGGCTGCGCCAGCAGCGGCTGACCTCTGTGCTGTACCTGGACAGTGGGCGGGTGGTCATGGGCGTGCGTGAAGGTGGCCAGATGCGCCACCAATTGGGCAGCGTCGAAGGGCCGTCCTGGCTGGATGCCGCTTCGGCCTTGTTGGGGCTGCCCTGTCCCGTGGACATGGTCGCTGAAACCCGGGTGCAATTGCGGAGCCAGCCTCTGGAGGTTTTTCTGCGCGAGGTGCAGGCCATGGCGCCAGCCATGCAGGGGTTGTTGCGCGATATGGCCAGTGGCTACCGCCAGCAAACCGAACTGGCCATCAGCCGCTTGGCCCAGGACGCAGAGGCGCGCTGTGCCCAGTGGTTGCTGCACCACGCTCAGCAAGATGGCAGTGGCGCCCTGAGCGTCACCTTGCAACAGCGCAAGCGCCTGATCGCGGCGCAGCTGGGCATCGCTCCGGAGACGTTCTCGCGCGTACTGCGCAGTCTGCGCGAACATGGGTTGATTGCCGGAACCGGCAACGTGCTGCGCTTGCCGCAGCCGGGCGTCTTGCAGAACATGGTGGGCGGTTGATGGGTCTGGCCGACTGAGGTCATACACCTTCTCAGGGTTTTTACCCCGGTTCAAGCGAGGGTTCCACCCAAGGTCGGGGTGCCAATGGCTGCGTATATTGGCCTCTTGCCTCCGGTAAGTCGCTGCCACCATGTCCATTTTTCCCGTTCTGGATGCCAGGCGCTGGCGTGTTTGCTGTCGCCTGTGCTGTCCGCCCCGTCCACTGCCCGTTCGCTCCAGGCGCAAGGCCCCCTGTGTGGGGTACGCATGAGTGCGCATGGACCCGTGCGATCCGAGGGCGATGTGCAGCGCTGGCCACTGCCCGGCCCTTTGGTGTGGCAACTGGTGTGCCTGGCCTTGCTGGCGATGGTGCTCTCGGGTGTGGTTTCGGCGTGGCTGCTGGCCCGCTCCGCAGGCCAGCAAGCCCTGGAGCAACTGCAATCGCAGCAAACCGATGAAGTGGAAATGGTGGCGCGGCTGCTGGCCAGCAAAATAGAACAAAGCCAGAAAGTGCTGCGCACGCTGGCCGCAGGCATCACACCAGCCATGCTGGACTCGCCTGCGCTATTGCAGGGGCTGCTGCAACAAGGCCTGCCCGCAGTGCCATTTTTTGATGCGGTACAGGTGGCGCGCCAAGACGGTCAGTTGCGCGTGAACCTGCGCAATGGCCGTTTTGAGTCGCTGGCTGGGGTGGAGCCCGTCGAGCGCGATGCCTTGCGCCGCACGCTGGTGAGCGGCAAGCCCATGGTGTCCGAGCTGGTCGCCGGGCGTGCCAGCGAGGCGCGTGTCCTGTTCACCATGCCCTTGTTGCGAAGTGATGGCGCTGTGCTGGGGGTGGTGGCTGGGGCGTTGCGGCTGCAATCCCAGGGGCTGCTGCCCGCCTCCATGGCACCGCCCCAGCGCGGCCACTCGCGCCTGGTGGTGTTCACGCGCGATGGCACGATCTTGTTGCACTCCGATCCCGCCCGTACCCAGACCCTGGTGCGTGATGAGCCAGGTCTGGCCCAGGCCCATGCCCGGTGGCTGGCCGAGGCACAGCCCATCACGGGTGCTGGCAGTACACAGCGCCTGCCAGGTTACATCGTGAGCATGGCTGGCATCCCGCTGCCGCAGTGGATGGTGGCCCGGGTGACGGATTCGGGTGCGGTGCTGGCACCGCTGCAAGAGGCGCAGCGCCAGGCGTGGTGGCTGGCCGCCGCCAGCATGGCGCTGCTGGGCGCGCTGGTCGTGTTGACCATGCTGTGGCTGGCGCAGCCTCTGGTGCGTTTGTGTGAGCGTGCGCAGGCGCTCTGGCCCCCGGCGCCCGGGCCTGCGCCAGACTGGCCGCGCGCTGGTGGCGAGGTGGGCGCACTGGTGCAGGTGTTTCAGTACCTGGAGCAACAACGTGCCCATCACCAACAACAGCACCAGGCCTTGGCTGGGCGCTTTCAGGCCATTCTGGAGCACGCCTCGGTGGGCATTGTCATCACCCGGGGTGGGCGCCTGAAGGTGCTGGGCCGCCAAGCTTGCCAGATGCTGGGCTATACAGCGCAAGAACTGCAAGGCCAGCCAGCACGCATCCTTTATCCCTCTGAGGCGGATTACGCCGAACTGGGTGCGCGTGTACAGGCGGGGTTTGCGGCACATGGCGCTTTCGAGGGCGAAGTGTGCTTTCGGCGCAAGGATGCCAGCCCGGTGTGGGCACGGGTGCAAGGGCGGGCGGTGCAAGCCCACAGCATGCGGGGCGGCACGGTCTGGATTTTGGAAGACATCACGGCCCTGCGCGCGGCCCGCCAGCATGGCGCCTGGGCCGCCACACACGACAGCCTGACCCAGCTACCCAATCGCCAGGGTCTGGAGCAGCGCCTGCACCTGCTGCTGGCCGAGCGGGCACAGCGCCTGAGCGTTGCGCCGCCAGTGCCTTCCCCTGAGCCTGCGCCCGCGGGTCAGGGCTGCGATGGCGTGGTGCTGTTTCTGGATTTGGACCACTTCAGTGTGGTCAACGACGTGGCCGGCCATGGAGCGGGCGACGATGTATTGCGCCGCGTTGCGGGTCTGGTGCAAGCGCAGGTGCGCCAGATTGGCTGGGCTGCCCGCCTGGGGGGAGATCAGTTTGTGGTGGTTCTGCCCGGTTGTACGCTGGCGCATGCCCAGGCGGTGGCCGAGCAATTGCGCGCCACCGTGCAGGCCTGGGCCCCTGCCTACCAGGGCCGCAGCTTTGCCTTGGGCGTGAGCATCGGGCTGGTGGTGCTGGACACGGCACGCGACCAGGTGCAGTCCGTGTTGCACGCTGCGGACATGGCCTGTTATCAGGCCAAGCGCGCCGGGCGCAATCGCGTGGTGGTGGGGGACCGGCACAGCCCGCACGGCCCCGACACGCCGTGACCCGGCCCAAAACACAAAACCCCGCAGCGGCACGGGCCTTGCGGGGTTGGACGGATCACCTGCCGCAGCAGGCGCTCCCGTGTTATCAGCTGCGGATGCCCGAAGCCAGCGTGCCCGAGCGCACGGCAGTCACGGCTTCAGCGCGCACGGTATCGCGGCTCAGTGCGGTGCCCGCAGTGGCTGCCTGGGCGGCGGGGGCGCTGCCCACCACATCGTTCTTGAAGTGGGCGACGGCCTGCACCGCTTCGGCGTTCACTTCGGCGCGGGTGCGCTCGGATTGGGTCTGGGCTTGGTAGTTGATGCCGTAAACGGCGTCAAACTGGTCTTGTGCCTGGGCGCCCAGGCTGGAGAGAGCGGCGATGGCGGCGATGGAGAGGATGCGAGCGGTGTTCATGGCAGTGTTCCTGTGCAAAAAAAGTGACTTCAAAAATTGGTCGATGCCAGCCCGGGTAACGGGTTGCTTATCGAGTGAGTGAACTTTATTCCTTATTCGTTTAAAGAAAAACTATCCAGTCGCAAACTAACTGTTCCAGTTCTTGACGCAATCAAGGGGGAACTTTTGCGACTGTGTCGTCAACTGGCATGGGCTGCACGGTACAGACCCGTTATCCAGCTACTCTGTGAAAGCTATCAAAACGATAGCTGCTAGCGCACGACCACATTGCGCTAAAGCCTAATTTGGTTCATAAAGCCAAAGCAAACTGAGAGACAATCGCGCGCATGAGTTCTACCGTACCTCCTTGCGCGCCTGGGGCGTCGCCGCTGCCTGAGCCGCCACCGCCACGGCTACAGTTGACCGGCATCACCAAGCGCTACCCCGCCGTGGTGGCCAACAGCGGCGTCTCGCTGACAGTGCAGCCGGGCGAAATCCACGCCGTGCTGGGCGAAAACGGCGCTGGCAAATCCACGCTGATGAAGATCATTTATGGCGCTGTCCAGCCTGACGAGGGCAGCGTGCAGTTCAACGGCCAACTGGTGCAGGTGCGCAACCCGCAAGAGGCGCGTGCGTTGGGCATTGCCATGGTGTTCCAGCACTTCAGCTTGTTTGACACGCTCTCGGTGGCCGAGAACGTCTGGCTGGGGCTGGACAAAAGCCTGCCCCTGTCGGAGGTGACGCGGCGCATCAACGCCAAGGCCGCCGAGTACGGGCTGGACGTGGACCCGCTGCGCCCGGTACACACCCTGAGCGTGGGCGAGATGCAGCGCGTGGAAATCATCCGCGCCCTGCTCGCCGAGCCCAAGGTGCTGATTCTGGACGAGCCCACTTCGGTGCTCACGCCGCAGGCCGTCGAGAAGCTGTTTGTGGTGCTGCGCAAGATCGCCGCAGAGGGCTGCAGCATTCTCTACATCAGCCACAAGCTGCACGAAATCCGCGCGTTGTGCAGCGCCTGCACGGTACTGCGCGGTGGCCAGGTGACGGGCGTGTGCGACCCGCGCGAGGAGTCCAACGCCTCGCTCTCGCGCCTGATGATTGGCGCCGAGCCGCCCGCGCTGGAGTACCGCGCTGCGCACACGGGCGCACCGGTGCTGCGTGTGCAGGGCCTGAATCTGGCACGCGCCGACCAGTTTGGCGTGGATCTCATCGACCTGGACTTGGAAGTGTGTGCGGGCGAGGTGGTGGGTATTGCCGGTGTTTCGGGCAACGGGCAAAAAGAACTGCTGTACGCCCTCTCGGGCGAAGATTTGCGTCCAGCACCGGAGATGGTGCAGGTAGCAGGCCACCGCGCTGGCCGCCTGGGCCCGCGCGAACGGCGTGCGCTGGGCCTGCACTTTGTGCCTGAAGAGCGGCTGGGGCGCGGTGCCGTGCCCAGCATGGGGCTGGCGCACAACCTGCTGCTCACGCGCAGTGATGCCGTGGGGGCGCTGGGCTGGATCGACATGGGCAAGTTGCAGGCGCAGGCACAGCGCATCATTGAGCGCTTTCGCGTCAAGGCGGGCGGGGTGAATGCACCGGCGCAGTCGTTGTCGGGGGGCAACTTGCAAAAGTTCATCGTGGGCCGCGAAATCGACGCGCGCCCCCAGCTGCTCATCGTCTCGCAGCCCACCTGGGGCGTGGACGTGGGCGCGGCGCAGCAAATCCGCGCGGCCCTGCTGGCGCTGCGCGATGCGGGGTGCGCCGTGCTGGTGCTGAGCGAAGAGCTGGAGGAGCTGTTTGACATCAGCGACCGGCTGTACGTGATCGCCAAGGGGCACCTGTCGCCGCCGGTAGCGCGCGAGCAGGCTACGGTCGAGCGCATCGGCGAGTGGATGAGCGGCCTGTGGCACGCCGATGTGCAGGCCCACCTGGCCCGCAACCGCGATCAACTGAACGCACTGGACCAGGAGGCACACCATGCTCAGGCTTGAACCGCGTCCGCAGGCCTCGCGCCTGTGGAGCTATGGCTCGCCGCTGCTGGCGCTGGCGATTACGGTGCTGATCGGCATCGCCCTGTTTGCCGCCCTGGACAAAGACCCGGTGCGTGCCTTGCAGGTGTTTTTCTGGGAGCCGATCAAGTCGCAGTACGCCCTGGGCGAACTGGTGGTCAAGGCCACGCCGCTGCTGCTGATTGCGCTGGGGCTGGCGGTGTGCTTTCGCTCCAACGTCTGGAACATTGGTGCCGAGGGGCAGTTTGTCATGGGCGCCATTGCGGCCGGTGGCGTGGCGCTGCTGGCCGACAAGAATACCGGCGCCTGGATCGTGCCGGTGGTGCTGCTGGCCGGGGTGCTGGGTGGCATGGTGTGGGCGGGCCTGGTGGCCTGGCTGCGCGACCGCTTCAATGCCAACGAAATTCTGGTCAGCCTGATGCTGGTCTATGTGGCCACGTTGGTGCTGGGCTACCTGGTGTTCGGGCCCTGGAAAGACCCCATGGGCTACAACTTTCCGCAAACCAAGACGTTCGAGAAAGTGACGCAGATTCCGCGCCTGATGGCCGGTTCGCGCATGAACATCGGCTTGCTGCTGGCGCTGGCCGGTGCGGCGGCGCTGTGGGTGTTTTTGTTTCGCACCCGCGCCGGTTTTGCGCAGCAGGCTGGCGGCATGGCACCGGCGGCGGCGCGTTACGCGGGGTTTTCATCGCGCCGGGCGCTGTGGACGGCGCTGTTGGTGTCGGGCGCTGCGGCCGGTCTGGCTGGGGCGCTGGAAGTGGCCGGGCCGCTGGGCCAGCTCACGCCGTATGTGCCCACGGGCTACGGTTTTGCCGCCATCATCGTCGCCTTTGTCGGGCGGCTGCACCCGGTGGGCATGGTGTTTTCAGCCATCTTGATGAGCATGTTTTATATCGGTGGTGAGCTGGCGCAGTCGCGCCTGGGGTTGCCCAAGTCGCTCACGGGGGTGTTCCAGGGCCTGCTCTTGTTCGCGCTGCTGGCCTGCGACACCTTGATTGCCTACCGCATCCGCTGGGTGCGTACCCCCACGGCCCTGAAGGGAGGGCGCTGACATGGAATCTTATGCATTGCTGATGGGCGCCACCCTGAGCGCGGGCACGGTACTGGCGCTGGCCGCGCTGGGCCTGCTCATCAACGAGAAAGCGGGCATCGTCAACCTCGGGGCCGAGGGCATGATGCTGTGTGCTGCGCTGGCCGGGTTTGCCACCACAGTGGCCACGGGCAACGAGTGGCTGGGTTTTGCCGCCGGCATGGGCGCCGGGGCGCTGCTGGCGGGCATTTTTGGCTGGCTGGTGATTTGGCTGGGCACCAACCAGTACGCCACGGGGCTGGCGCTGTCTTTGTTTGGTGTGGGCTTTTCTGCCTTTGCGGGCCTGGGCTATGTGCAGGCCAAGCTGCCCGCGCTGGCCGAAGATGGCATTCCCTTTCTGCGCGATGTGCCGCTGGCCGGGCCCGCGCTGTTTGCGCACGACCCGCTGGTCTATGGCGCTATCGTGCTGGCGCTGGCACTGGCGTGGTTTTTGCAGCGCTCACACGCCGGGCTGGTGCTGCGCGCGGTGGGCGAATCGCCCGCCTCGGCCCATGCGCTGGGCTACCGTGTGCGCTGGATCCGCTGGGCTGCCGTGGTGGCGGGCGGCGCACTGTGCGGGCTGGCGGGCGCTTTCATCTCTTTGGAATACACCCCGCTGTGGGTAGAGGGCATGGTGGCCGGGCGCGGCTGGATTGCGCTGGCCTTGACCACTTTTGCCACCTGGCGCCCGGCGCGCGTGCTGCTGGGGGCCTATTTGTTTGGCGGCGTCACCATGCTGCAGTTTCACTTGCAGGCCAGTGGCGTGGCGCTGCCCAGCCAGTTGCTGAGCATGTTGCCCTACCTGGCCACTATCGTGGTGCTGGTGCTGATCTCGCGCAACCCGGCCTGGATTCGCGCCAACATGCCCGCCTCGCTGGGCAAGCCTTTCTATCCCGGTGCCTGAGCCCGTGGCCATGGCCCTATTGCTTTTTTTGACCCTGAAGGACTAGGGCGTGTCATCAACCAAATCCTGAGTGTGGAGCACGGCCATGGTACTTGTCATGCCAGCCAAACCACAGCAGCGGCAAGGTAGATAGCGCCCAGGAAGTTGCGCGCCGTCTTGTCGTA
>NZ_JAQUAL010000206.1:0-4142 GCF_028687295.1 Simplicispira sp. | reverse complement strand
TGGTCTGCAACGCCAGCCCCGCGTGCTCGCGCAGCGGGTGGAAGTGGATTTTGGGGAATCTTTCTTGCGCCAAGCGTACGTCGTAGGGGCTGGTACACAAATAGGCCAGCGTGTTGGCGGCGTCGTGGGCCAAGCGCAGGGGGTAGGCGTCGGTGAAGGCGCGCAGGTCGGCGGGGGTGTCGGCGGTGATCCAGCGGGCGCCGGTGTACTGGCAGCCTTCGAGGCGGATGTCGGCGTCGTACTCGGTCTTGAGGCGGTGCTGCACCACTTCAAACTGCAGCTGGCCCACAGCGCCCAGCAGCATGTTGCCGCCCGCATCGGGTTTGAAGACCTGGATGGCCCCCTCTTCGCCCAGTTGCGCCAGGCCCTGCTGCAATTGCTTGGTGCGCAGCGGGTTTTTCAGTACCACGGTCATGAACATCTCGGGGGCAAAGAACGGCAGGCCGGTAAATTGCAGCGCCGCGCCGTCGGTGATGGTGTCGCCCAGCTGCACGCCGCCGTGCGTGGTAAAGCCGATGATGTCACCCGCGTAGGCTTCTTCCACGGCCTCGCGGCGCTGGCTCATGAAGGTAACGACGCTGGTGGGACGCAGCTCTTTGGCGGTGCGCTGCACCTTGAGCTTCATGCCCGGGGTGTATTTGCCACTGGCCACGCGCACAAAGGCGATGCGGTCGCGGTGGTTGGCGTCCATGTTGGCCTGCACCTTGAATACCACGCCGGCAAAGCCTTCGTCTTCGGGCTGCACGGTTTTTTCGATGGTCTGCTTGTTGACGACGAGCGAGCTTTTGCGCGGGCCGGGCGGGGGCGACATATCGACCACCGCGTCCAGCACCTCCATCACCCCGAAGTTGTTCACGCCCGAGCCAAAGAACACCGGCGTGAGCTTGCCCGCCAGAAAATCCGCATGGTTCCAGGGGGCCGAGGCGCCTTGGGCCAGCTCCATGCTCTCCAGCGCATCGTCAAACGCCTGGCCAAAGCGCGCGCGCAGGCGCTCGGCCTCGGCCAGCGGCACCACTTCAAAGTCTTTGGGGCCCCGGTCGCTGCCGGGGGTGAACACTGTCATGGTCTGCGTGCGCAGGTTGATGATGCCGCCGAACGATTTGCCCTGGCCCACCGGCCAGGTGATGGGGCAGCAGGGCATGCCCAGTTCGCGCTCGACTTCGTCGAGGATGTCCAGCGGATCGCGCACCTCGCGGTCCATCTTGTTGACGAAGGTAATGATGGGCGTGTCGCGCTGGCGGCAGACCTCGATCAGGCGGCGCGTTTGCGCTTCCACGCCGTTGGCCGCGTCGATCACCATCAGGGCCGAATCCACCGCCGTGAGCACGCGGTAGGTGTCTTCCGAGAAGTCTTTGTGGCCGGGGGTGTCGAGCAGGTTGATGACGTGCTCGCGGTAGAGCATCTGCATGACCGAGCTGGCCACCGAGATGCCGCGCTGCTTTTCGATTTCCATCCAGTCGGAGGTGGCGTGGCGGCTGGCTTTGCGGCCCTTGACGGCGCCCGCAATCTGGATGGCGCCCGAGAACAGCAGCAGTTTTTCCGTCAGCGTGGTTTTACCGGCGTCAGGGTGGGAAATGATGGCAAAGGTGCGGCGGCGCCGGGTTTCGGGGGCGTAGGACACGGGGGAATTCCAGAAAGTGGGCCGGTGCGCAACCGGCGGGAGGTGCATTGCAGGCCGGTGCGGGGCACGGCGGGCAAGCGGGGCAAAGCGCGGATTTTACCGGGCGAGGGCCAGCGCCAGCGGGGGGCGCTGCCAGCGCGCGCCGCCCCGGATTTACTCTTTTTTTGATAGCTGCTTGCGCGCTCTGCGCAAGGGCTGGAGGCTTATTTTGCTGTAAACGACGGCGTCTGCCGTCACGGCAGCAAGGCGCTGGCACCGGCGACGCTGTGCTCTTGCAAAAACGTCCACATGGCCTGGGCCGTGCCTTTGGCGGGCTCTTTGCCGGTGGGTTTTTCGCGGTACACGCGCACATCCATGGCCATCTCCAGGCCGTGCAGTTCGGGCGGGGCGGCGCGGGTGAGGGTGCGTGCGCGCAGCTCTTTTTTGACGGCGCTGTAGGGCAAAAAGGCAATGCCGTGGCCTTCCAGCGCCATCGCCTTGAGGCCCTCGGCCATGTCGGTTTCATAAACGCGGTCGAGGTGGATGGGCGTGCTCGACTGCTTGAGGATCAGCTCGGTGACGCGGCCCAGGTAGGCCCCGGGCGCATAGCCCAGGTAGGGCAACGGCTGCCCGGCGCGCCCGGGCAGCGGGTACAGGGGCTGGCCCTGGGCATCGGCCTTGGCGTAGGGCGCCAGCACTTCCTGGCCCAGCACCACCATCTCGTAGCGGTTGGCATCGAGCTGAAAGGGCTGCGAGGCGTGGTGGTAGGTGATGAGCAGGTCACAGCTGCCCTCAACCAGGCGCATCACCGCGTCATGCACGTTGAGCGCAATCAACCGGCTCTTGAAGGGGCCGAACTGCTCGCGCAGGCTCGACACCCAGGCCGGAAAGAAGGTAAACGCCAGCGTGTGCGGCACGGCAAACTCGATCATGTCCTGGCTGGACGTGCCGTGGGCGCGCAGCGTGGCGCGGGTGTTTTGCAGCGCCTGCAAGGTCTCCAGCGCCTGATCGTACAGCGTTTTGCCCGCTGGCGTCAGGCGCGTGGGGTACGAGCTGCGGTCCACCAGATCGGTGCCCGCCCAGGCCTCCAGGGCCTGGATGCGGCGCGAGAACGCCGGTTGCGTGACGTGGCGCAGCTGCGCCGAACGGCTAAAACTGCGCGTTTCCGCCAGACTGACAAAGTCCTCAAGCCACTTGGTTTCCATGCGTGCATTATCGGCGCTGGCAAGGGGCCGCCCGGGCTGCGGCGCGCAACGCCTGCCAGAGCAGAACGCATAATGGCGCCCGCGTTCACAGCGCAACCCTGCTGACCCCATGGCGTACCACGCCAGCGCGTAGCAAACGGCCTGCCGCTTCGGCACCCTCCTGTCGCCCTGCCCCTGACGCTTCTCTCCCATGCCCCCCTCCCCAGAACCCGGGCCTTGCGCTGCCAACCCCGAACCCACCCTGCCCGCCAGCGATGAGCCGCGCTCGCTGCGCATTGAAGACTGGCTCACCGTCCTCGTGATGGCAGCGCTGGCCTTGATCACCTTTGCCAACGTGCTGGCACGCTACTTCACCGACAGCTCCCTTGCCTGGACAGAAGAAATCTCGGTGTTCCTGATGATCGTGCTGGCGCTGGTGGCGGGCTCGGCGGCTGTGGCGCGCGACCGCCACATCCGCATCGAGTTCTTTTCTGACAGCGGCTCGGGCGCACGCCGGCGTGCGCTGGCCCGCTTTGGCGCGCTGATGGTGGCGCTGCTGTTTGCCACCATTGCCGTGCTCAGTGTGCGCGTGGTCTGGGACGACTACCGTTTTGAAGAAACCTCGCCCGGCATTGGCGTGCCGCAGTGGTGGTACTCGGTGTGGCTGCCGGTGCTGTCGGCACTGATCACCTGGCGCGCCCTGGGCCTGTTCATCCGGCGCGGCAAACAGTCCGACGTGGACTTTCTGGAGCGCCAGCCATGATCGCTACGCTCTTGTTTGTTGCCTTTTTGCTGATGATGCTGGTGGGCGTGCCCATTGGCGCGGCGCTGGGTCTGGCGGGTGCTGCCGCGATTGCGCTGGCCAACCAGGATGCGCAGTGGTTCGGCCTGCTGGCCGTGCCACAGAACTTTTACGCCGGTCTGGGCAAATACCCGCTGCTGGCCATTCCGATGTTTGTGCTGGTGGGCTCGATTTTTGACCGCTCGGGCGTGGCGCTGCGGCTGGTGAACTTTGCCGTCGCCATCGTCGGGCGCGGCCCGGGCATGTTGCCGCTGGTGGCCATTGCCGTGGCCATGTTTTTGGGCGGCATCTCGGGCTCGGGGCCGGCCAACGCCGCTGCCGTGGGCGGCGTGATGATTGCCGCCATGCACCGTGCGGGGTATCCGGGCAGTTTCTCGGCCAGCGTGGTGGGCGCCGCCGCCGCCACCGACATCCTGATTCCGCCCTCGGTGGCGTTCATCATTTACTCGGTGCTGGTGCCAGGCGCCTCGGTGCCAGCGCTGTTTGCCGCCGGGATGATTCCGGGCATTCTGGCGGGCATTGCGCTCATCGTTCCGGCCGTGTGGATGGCGCGCAA
>NZ_JAQUAL010000064.1:0-17603 GCF_028687295.1 Simplicispira sp. | reverse complement strand
CAGCGCCTTGACGTCGGCGCCCATGGCCTGGGCCAGGGCAACAATGCGGGTTTCGAGAGACATGGGGCGTCCTTTCAGGCCTTGGCCAAGATGTAATAAGCGAGGGGATCGATGGCGCCCAGGCCGAGGTTGGCTTGGGCCGCCTCTTGTGTTGCGGGGTCTGATGCAAGCTCGGACAGCCGGTTGGTCACCAGCAGCGCGCCATTTGGGACGCCTACGGGGCTTGATAGCCCAGGCACACCGACGACAGTGACCAGATGGGCACTGGCGCCGTGATTGATGACGGTGACGATGCTCATGGCGCAGTTCTCACCCAGGACTCGTGACGGCATCCAGCACTTGCACAGTGATGTGGCAGGTGTGCATGACGCGGCCTGTCGGAGTGGCGTAGCGAATGTCAGCGGTAAGCTGGCCCACCGGCCAAGCTGCTGTTTCGGCACTCGATGCGCGCAGACGATATTCACCCGCAGCCATGTCGCCCAGCGCGACAGCGAATCGGTGCGCCAGGCGCCCATCTGGGGCACGCACCCAGCAGTCGATCTGCCAGCCCGTGATGTCCAGCGGCTGGCCCTGCTGCTGCACGATGCAGCTCAGCTCCAAGGTATCACCGCGCTTGAGGGCGAGAGTGGCCATCGGTCAACATCCTTCGCGGCCTGGCGCGTCTTTATGCAGCACGTGGTGCAGCCGGTACAGGTCAGAAAACAGCAACACCCCGTCGCTGTAGTCCAGCACTTTGCCGCCGACCCAGCCAATGACCCGGGCGCCGTGGGCGGCGGGTTTGTGGCCTATCAGGGCCACGCGGGCGGCGCCAATCAGGCGGCGCGCATCCTGGTGCATTTGCGCGCCCAGCTGTTCGCGGTAGTGGCGCAGCGCCAGCACTACGCCAAAGTGGGTGCTGCTTTCTTGCACGCACACGCCCACGCTGGTGGGCACCTTGCCGGTGTTTTCTTCTTCGGCAAACACCACGTAAGCGCTGGGCGTGCGAAATTCCGCCAGCGTTTTGACAGCGGCATAGTCCGCTGCGCCGCCCACAAACTGCAACCCCGGCACTTGCTGGCGCAGGCGATTCACGACCAGGCTGGTATCAAACGGCTCAAAGTTCATCGAAAAGCCCCCAGCTGGCGGCGGCTGAACACGCTGGGCGCGCACTCAAAGCGCGCGTCCAGCTTGTCGTTTGCCACGGCGTCCAGCGCGCCCAGGCTGAACTTGCCGTCAGCGGTTTGCTGTAGTAGGCGCAGCGCATCGGTGTAGCCACGCGCGATGCGGTCGGTGGCTTCCATGGTGCGGCGGTTTTTGTGCAGCATGTAGCGCGCAATGCCACGGCACCAAGCGGTGACCAGGCCAGGCACCGGGGCCAGCGGCAGCGCGTAGCCGCGCTTGGCCAGGTAGCCGTCGATCATGGCCGTGGCGTCGCCCACGGCGGCGTCAATGCGCTGCACGGCACTTTGCGCGGCGGCCACGTCTTCAGCGGGCCAGGCGCTGGTGTCGTGGCCGCGCAGCACCGCGTTGAGCAGCTCGGCCCGCACCGGGGCGCGGTGCTCATCGCTGGCCACCTCAGCCAGCTCGAGCGCGCCGGGGCTCTCGGCCAGGTCGGCATGCGTGATGTAGGGCATGTGGCGCTTTGGCGGTTACAGCCAGTCGGCCACCAGAAAGTCCAGCGCGTCTTTCACGTCGTTGGACTCCGTGGCCGTGCCAGCGGCGTTGGGTACCAGGTCGGCCTCCAGCAGCTTCTTGGCCGTAAAGCGCAGCGCCTTGGGAACCACCAGCAGGTTGGGGCTGATGCCCAGTGGGCGGCCATGGTCGCCGGTTTGCGTTTCCATGGCGGTGATGGCAGCTTTCAGGTTCTCTGCGGTCATTGGCTTGTTGCTGGCGTGGGCCAGTTGCCAAAAGCCAAAGCCCGCGTTGCGCCGCGCGTCCACGCCATAGACGTACTGCGCGCGGTTGAACACGTTGTCATCCGTCTCGCTGGTGAGCGCCACAAAGTTGGGGTTCTTGCGGTTCTGGAAGATCAGGGGCTTGAGGGCGCGGCGCGTCTCCAGCACGTACCAGGTCGGGCCGCTGCCCGCGTCGTCCGAGAGGTTGGAGACGCTGACTTCCTTGCCCTTGTCGTTCAGCACTTTGTGCGCTGTGCTGAAGAAGGGCTGGCCGTCATAGCACAGTGCCGTGCGGCCATCTTTGAGCAAGCTGAACACGAGCTGGTCGGGGTGCGCATCTGCGGCGCGACCCATCTCTTGCATCAGCGGGGTGTAGACGCCGTATTGGTCGTCCTCGATCGCGGTGCGTGGCACACCCACGGTCAGCTCGAAAGGCTTGTTTTTGATGGTGTAGCCGTGGTTGCCAATGGCATGCACCACGCGGTCGCCCAGCCATTCGCGCAGGCCCGGCAGCTGGCCCAGCCAGCCGTATTCTTCGGCGCTGGTGGTGCTGGGCACCACGGTAGCAATCTGGCCGTGCTGGCTGGCGGCCTGGCCCAGACCGACTTTGAATGCGGCGTTGAACGCGATGTAGAGCGCCTTGAGGTTGGCGTTGTTGATGTCCATGATTTGTGCTCTTTCAGTTGGTTGGATCAAGCGCCCACGCGCACCCACACGCCGCGCGTTTCCACATCGACCACGGTGCCCGCCTGGCAGGTTCCGGTCTTCGCCACGGTCTGGTCGTCTGCTGCGTAGCAGACGGCGCCGATGTCGGTGCGCTTGATCTCTGCTGCGCCTGCGCTGTTGTCAAAGCAAAAGCAGCCCAGGGAACCATCGGTAGCGGTGTCGCCATCTGCATGTGCAGCGCGCTTGCGGGCCACGGCGCGCACGGGGGTGGTGTCGGCAGCGGTGGCAGGCGTGGCGTCGCCTGCGGCGTCGAGCACGTACATGCTTCCCGCGTAAATGGTGGCGCCTGTGGCGAGGGGGTCGGATACCAGGCGCCCTTCGCGCTCGGAGGTCAGGCGGTCTTTTGTCAGTGCGGTCATGGGGTGGGTGCTCCTTGGCGTTCAAGAATCAGGCTTTGCCTTTGGCATACGCCTCGGGGGTCATGCCGCAGGCGGCGGCTACGGCCAGCTCGTCTGCGCTCAAGCCATGGGCGCCGCTCTGGGCAGCGGGGGCTTTGCCCTGCGTTTGCGTGCTGGTCAGCGCGGCCATGGGCTGGCGCACTTTGAGCAGCGCGCTCAGCGATGCCAGGCCCGTGGGGGTTTTGGCAGCATCGCGTGCCCACGGCTCTTCGGCGGGCAGCAGGCGGCCGTCTTGCAGGGCGGGTGCAATCACGTCTTCGGCGTCGCGGGCGTGCTGGCGTGCCGACAGCGCGGCCATGCTGGTTTGCAGCTCTTGCACCACAGTGACGGGGACAAACTTGGTGGGGTCAGGCGCAGTGCTGGCAGCGCTGCGCAGGCTGGTGCAGGCGGCAGTGACGGTGTCCGCCGTGGCGCTGGCGTCAAGGTGCAGCGCGCTGCGGGCGGCATCGGCCTGGGCCTTGATAGCCGTGCAGGCAGCCAGGGCAGCGTCTTCGGGTGTCGTGGCGGGCAGGCCGATGGCGGCCAGCAGTTTTTCCAGCAGGTTCACGGTGGGTTCCTTGGATGTGGATGGGGTAAAGCGGGCGCTGGCGGCGGCCATCAGATTGACGGCCTCCATGCCAGCAATAGCGGGGTGATTGGTAAGGGCGCCCATCAAGATGCGCGTGATCTCGCCGCTGCCCCGGGCGTACTCAAAAACGGGCGAGAAGTAGCGGTATTCGCCCGACTGCACCAGGATGCGTGCGCGCTCTGTCAGCTCGGCCTCGGCAAACAGGCCCCGGCCTTCTATCCAGCGCAGGCCGTGCATCCAGCCCGCCGCCGGGGCGATCTGGCCGTTCACTTCCTTGTGCAAGGTCTGGTGCTCGTAGTCGATGACGGGCGGCTGCTGCGCATTGAAAGCGGCCACAACGCGCGCAGCGATGTCGGCATTGATGCGCCAGGCTGGCACATCCATTTCGCGGCCATCGGATGGGGTGAAGTCTTGCGCGGGGGTCAGTTGCAGCAGCACCCGGCCAGCGCCCGCATCAACCGGTGCTGCGGCAAATGCGCATGCTGCAATTGCAACGCAGGCGACTGTGGCTGGGGTGGTGTTTTGAGGCATGCCGCGATGGTCGCGGCGGGGGGCGTTTGACGAGAACTAAAACGCTTTAGAAAAAAGCGCTGGCGCATTGCACGCCAGCGCTATGGGATGGGGGCGCGGGCGGCGCGCTCAGCCCTGGTAGCCGTGTTCAGCGTCAAGGCCGGGCAGCTGGCCTTGTCGGCGGCGGAATTGCTCCAGCTGCCACGTGCCGACGATCTGGCGCACCCGCATGGGCGTCAGGTCGTAGCGCTTTGCCAGCACATCGTAGTCGCCCCGGAACTCTTCGCACATACGCCGGTCGCGCTCGGTCAGGTGAACGGCCACGCCCTTGGCCAAGTAGATGGCGCGCCCACCCTTTTGCTCGGCCAAGTGTTGCAGCTGGATGGCGGCCACGCGGGCCATGTAGCCCAGTACCTGGCGCCAGCCAGCATCGGGGTGCGCCTGGCCTGCGCGCTGGTCAGTGAGCACCATGGCTTCGTACAGACACAGCGCCACATCGCGCATTTCGTCAGTCAAGCCAGCAGGCAGCTGGGCGTCCAGCACAGCGGCTTCGGCGGTGGTCATGTGCTTTGCCATGGCTTACACCTCCCGCCCGCGCTGCTGCCAGGCTTTGAGCGCTTCAATCAAGGTGTCCAGCTGCGCATCGTTAGCAAAGCGCAGCGCGCTGACTTGCACCGTGCGCTCTACCCAGGCGTGCAACGCGGTGGCGCTGGTGTGGCGCACCAGGCCATCGCGCCCGAGCTGGTGCCACAGCGCCCACACCTTGCGCTCTTTGGGGCTGGCGGCGGCTTTGACCTGGTCGAACTTGGCCTGGGCGTGGGGGCGCTGGCGGGTGGGCTGCACCACGCCCATGCGTTCGGCCAGCTGTTGCATGTGGTCGCGCACGGCGCGGCGCTGGTGCTCTGACAAGTCCTTGCTGCTGGCCTTGCCGGTCAGGTTCAGCAGCAGCGCACGGTAGTCGCCATCCTGCAAGTGCAGCTTGGACTTGAGCACATGAATGGCAGCGATGTGGGTGCTGCGGGCGTCGGTGCGGGCGCTCATGCAGGTTGCTCCACCAACAACAGCGCCAAGCGCTCAGCGGGCAGCTCCAGCGTTTGGGCCAGCAGCTGGCCATCTGTGGCGCGCGTCACCGCCAGCATTTGCCCTGTGCGCGATGCCAGCGCTTGTGCCGTGTAAGCGCGCCCTGCATGGCGCACCACACCGCCGGGGTAAATGCGGCGCACAAACCAGGACGACGCCACCACGCCACGGCTGGCCTTGTAGCGCCCCCATGCCTGCACAATTTTGCGCGGGTCATCAGGCCAGTAGCCATGGCGCAGCCGGTGTACCGTGCCACGCGCCAAGGACAGCTCGCGCATGGCCTGCGCCACTGGCATGCCCTGCACAAAATCCAGCAAATCGGCGGGCGCAGATGCAGGGCCGTACAAGCGGCCACAAGCCCCCGGACTAGCGCAGATGCCACCCAGAGCGACTGCACGGCTTGTACCCCCATCCAAATCGTTCCCTGATGTGTTTGCATTCATCATCGGCACCTCATACGGCGGCTACATCCAGGCTGATGGGCCGGTATTCGCCCGTGGCCTCCATGCGCTCGTAAAAGCGGATGTAGGGCTTGGTGCTGGCCGTCTGCATGCTGTCGGCAATGGCCTGCATGGCCTGCTGCCACTTTTCGTCTTTGATGGCCAGGCGGCGCAGGGCCAGCACGCGCCCTGTGTTGATCTTGCCCTCGCGGTCGGTTTGGAAAGCGTGGCTGACCAGCACACGGATGTTGTCGTTGGCGCCCTCGCTCCACTCTTGCACGCATTCGTCGATCAACTCCTTGGCGGCCATGAGCTGCTCGCCGAACACGATGTGGTCTTGCATCTGGCGCACCAGCTTGTATTTGCCATCAAAGCTGACCAGCGTGATGTTGCCTTTGTTGCCGCCGCTTTTGACGCCGTACTGCTCCATGCTGGTGGACACCAGCGCAGCCACTTCTTGCATGGCGTCGAGCTTGAACTTGGAGAGGGCTGCGCTGCTGGCCTTGGCCATTTGGCACAGGTCGGTGACGACCTGGTGGCGCAGCTTGTCGATGTCTTTGACCTTGGCCTCGGGCACCAGGGCGCCGCGCTGGTCTTGCCAATAGCCGGGGGGTACGCCCTCCATGGCGATGGCAGCGGGCACGGCGACAGTGGCCGTATGAGTGGTGGTGATTGCAGTCATTGCAAAGTCCTTTCAGGGTGGGTTAGCGAAACAGGTAGGTGCCTTGGTGCGCCACGCGCTGGGTGCCGCGCAGGCTGGGCGCGGCCAGGTGGTCTTGCGCGCCGGGGCGGCTGGGCTGCCAGGCGCGGGGCTGGTAGTGGCTCTGCATGACGTTGATGCGCCGGGGCGGCGCGATGTTGGGCGGCTCTGGCTCGGCGGTAGCGGCCAAGGCGGCAGCCACAGCGCGGCGCGCGCTGGCGGGGATGAGCCACTGCTGGGCACCGTGCTGGTCAAACTCGTAATCCAGCCAGCCGCCCGCACACAGGTTTTGCAAGCATTTGTGAATGTTTGGCCGACTCACCACGCCGTCCAGGTTTTCTTTGAGCTGGCGCACGGTGCAGGCGCCGTGCTGGTGCAGGTGCTCAAGCAAGGTCAGGCTGGAGGGGCTCAGGGTGCATTTGCGCTGTGTCATGGGGCATCCTTTTTGGTGTGGCTGGGCGTGGGTTGGCTGCGCAGGGCGGCGAGTTTTTCCCGCACGGCGGCGGGCATGGGGGCGGCGTTGCGGCTGGCTGCTTCGATTTGCGCCAGGGCCGGGTCTTTGCCGCCATAGACGACTTCCATGGCTTGGCCGCGCTCTTGCGCGGCTTCGTGCTTGTCGGCCATGCCCGCCAAAATGGCGTAGAGGTAGCCGTGACCCTTCATCGGCAGCTCCAGCCGCCCGGCATCGCGCGCGGCCAGCATCTGGTCGATGGCCTGCGCCCAGGCGCTCAGGGGCGCGGCCCAGTCGCGGCTTTTGTGGGTGATGGCAAAGCGCTCCAGGTCGGGCAGCAGTTGCAGCAGCAGCTTGATTTTTTTGGCCACCGTCAGGCGCTGCTTGGGGGGCTGGAACAGGGCGATGTACTGCAACACGCGCGCCCCCAGCGGGATGCTGACGCTGGCCAGACGGGTCAACGCACGCTGGTCGTGCTCGTGTGCAAACAGCAGGGCCAAGTCCATTTCGGCCCCGCATGCGGGGCAGCAAAGGTCGCTCATAGTGGCCAGCCCCCCATGTCGGTGTGTTGCAGCAGCAGCACGATGGCCAGGGCCAGCACTGCGCACAGCAGGCAGAGCAGTACAAACAGCGCGGCTGCTGTGGCGCGGCCCAGGCCGCCGTGGCATTCGATGACGCCGGGGGCGAAGTGGTAGCCGCCAGGCGGCAGCACCACGGCGCTGGTGGGGGCAGAGGCCGGGGTGGCCGCAGCAGGTGTGGGGCAGCTGGTGCAGTCAGCGCGGCCCTGGCACACGCCCAGCTCATCGCATGTGCGGCGGGTGGGGTGCGGCGCGCTCATGACAGCCTCCTGGGGATGATGCGCTTGGCATCGTGGAAGGCAGTCATCATGGTGTCGATGGCCTGCCAGTCGCTGGCAAAAGCGCCACGGCAGGTGCCGCGCGATCCGTCGTGCATGACGATGGTGATGAGGTAAGCGCGCATGGCTCAGCACCCCGCAATCACTTGGGCATCCACCTGCGGCCAAGCGGCGCGGGCGGCGGCGTTCATGGCGCGGCACACGAGGTTGTTCACCACCAGCGGGTAGCACTCGCTGCGCGCGTCCTGGGGCTTGCCGCCACGGGGCAGGTGTACCAGCCGGGCGCGGATGGCATCGACCGCATCAGGGGCAAACACGTCTTCGAACTTCAGTTCAAAGCGGGCGAACTTGTGGCGCAGGTAGCCTTCCAGCTCGCCGTCCAAGGGGTCGAGTTCGACGATTTCACAGCGCTGTGCGACTTCGCGCACGTCAGCGTTCTGGCTGGAGAGGCGGTCGCGCAACTCGGGCTGACCAATCAGGGCAATGCCCACCAGTCGCTGCATGCCGTCCTTGAGTTCAAGGAACCGTTTAAGGTGCTTGAGCGTGGGCGATGGCAAGCAGTGGGCCTCTTCAATCAGCAACAGGTGGCGACGGCCCGCGCGGCGGCTGGCCTTGAGCAGCTCATGCACTTGGCGAAACCGCGCCTCGGGGCTGCTCTTGACCTTCAGCTGGGGGTCGAGCGCGGCGGCGATGGCCTCAGCAATATGGCTGCTTTTGAGCGTCTTGCCCTTCTGGTCACTGGCCTCCATCGCGAGCACATAGGGGCGGATGATGAGCACGTCGCGCTTGTCGGCTTTGATGCGCTCTTCCAGGTCTTCGGCCAGGGTGCTTTTGCCCGCGCCGCTCTCGCCCACCACGGCCACAAAGCCGTGGTGCTGGGCGCAGTCGTTCAAGGTGGCGCGCACATAGCGCACGCTGGCGGTCTGGAACACGTCGTCAGGGCTTTGCACGTCGTCCAGGAACGGGTTGCGCGGCAGGGCAAAGTGCTTGCGCGCCTCGGGGCTCAGGGCTTCGTTTTGCAATAACATGGTTTCTTCCTCGGGGTTTTCAGTTTGGTTACAGGGGACTTGGGGGACGGCCTCGGTGGGGTGCGAACCCACCGGGGCCAACTTTTTTGCGGTACCGGTGGGCACTGCAAACAGGGCCAGTACCTGCGCTGGCGTGGCGCCGCGCTGGCGCAGGTACTGCTCTATGCGGTTGCGCGCTTGGTGCGCGCCTTTGGCTGGCCAGTGGCCATGGGCCACCAGGCGGCTGATGGCCGAGTGGCTGAGCCCGGCGCCGCGCGCCACGTCACGCTGGCTCAGGCCCAGGGCAGTAAGGGTGGGGCCCAGGCTCATGCCGCACCCCCGGCCACCACGCGCAGGCTGCTGCGCACGGTCAGGCGCTCCAGCAGCGCTTGCAGCTGGTCTTCGGGCACCCCATCGGGGTACCAGGCGCGCAGGCTGGCGGTCATTTCGCGCGTCAAGGTCAGGCCCAGGCGGCGCAGCTCGGCGGCGGCGTCGAACTGGGTGAGTAGGCGCACCGCGCGCTGGCTGCGCAGCGTGGCCAGGTCTGCCGTGTTGGCAGCCTTGGCTGCTGGCAGCAGCCGCGCTGGCAGCTCGCCCTTGCCCAGGTGGGTGTGGGACACGATGCCGGCACCGTCGTTGAAGTGCTGAAAGGGGCGCACGTTTTTGGTCTTCAGTCGCTCGGCCTCGTCCAGCGTGGTGCCCGGGCCGTAGGCGGTGGCGGCAATTTGCTTGGCGGCCTCTTGTGCGGCGGTGTGCGGGGCGGCTTTGTATTCGTGCCCCAGCAAGGTGGCCGACAGGGGGCGCCCAAAGGCGTCGAAGTCGCGCTCGGGTTGCACATCCACGTGCAAGGGGTCTTGCCCGTAGCGATCCATCTCCACGCGCAGCAGGGCATCGCCCAGCAGCAGGGGGCTGACGCGCACCTTCTCGCCGTTGGCAAAGTCTTTGGCCCAAGGCTGTAGGCTGTACAGCTCGCTTTTGCCCGTTTGCGGGTGCACGAAGGTGATGCGCCCGTCGCGGATCACGCGGGTCTCTTCTTTGCCGCGCATGAACCAGGCGCACACGGCGCGCTCGGGCATCTCTACCAGGGCGCCGGGGTGGTGGGCGATCAGGCTCCACAGGTCGTCGCGCACGTAGCTTTGTCCGTCGTCGCGCTTGACCCGGCTGTCAATGTGCGCCATGGCGTTGGCGTTGTAGTCGCGCACCCAGGCGGCGGCACTGGCGTTGAGCTGCTCGACGGTGCTCACCGGCTCATCGCGCAGGCGGCTTTCAAAGTGGCGCTCGACGATGCGGTTGCCACTTTCTACGCCGCCCTTGGCCCAGGCGTGGTGGGTGGCGTGGGTTTCGTGGTGCACGCCCAGGGCGTCCAGCAGGCGCTTGATGCCGGTGCTGGTGTTGGCGCTGCCTTTGTCCCACAGCAGCATTTTGGGCACGCCGTGGCTGAGCCGGGTGGCGCTTTTGCCCCAGGTGTGAAGCAAAAACTCAAACAGGCTGGCCTGGTTTTCGCCCGCAGCTTCGTAGTAGTGCAAGTCCAGCGTGGAGCTGGCGTGGTCGTAGCGCACGTAGCGCCACACCTTGAGCCGCACTTTGTCCATGGACGCGGGCTTGTTTTTGTTGAACGTGGCCTCGTCCATGATGCGCTGCTGGCCGTCCATGTAATACACCAGGCACAGGGAGGGGTCGATCTGGTGCACATGGTTGGGGTGCAGGCTGCGCAGGCGCTGGTGGTTGCGGGCGCTGGCCTGGGTTTTGACATCTAGCCGGTTGGCGCGCAGCAGCGCGGCCACACGGCCAGAGCTGACGTTGACGGTCATGCCGTTTTGATGGGCGATGTTCATGGCCACACAAATGGGTTTGGTTGATATGCCATTGGCGCGGGTGCTTTGCTGGATGGTGGTGGAGATGAACGCCAGCGAGTCGGCCGGCATCTTGGTGGTGCCCGCGTCGCTGCGGCGCTTGCGGCCCGTGGCATAGCCGGCGTGGTCTTTGAGCCAGCTGTACACGGTGGTGGGCGCGCAGCCGCGCAGGCGGCCAAACTCGGCCACCAGCTGACCGCGCTCGCCGCCCTTGGGCGCGGCGGCGCGCAGCTTGTCGCGCAGGCTCAGCAGGTCTTGCAGGGTGTCGGGTGGCAGGGCGGGCGGCATGTGGCTTACCCTTGCTGTGCGTCTGCCTGCGGCACGGCCATGGCATAGACGTACATCTGGCCGAGCGCTTCCTCAAAGGGGAGCATCAGCTTGTCCGCTACCGCCTTCGTGAGAAGGCCATCGACCTGCAGCTGCGCGATGTTTTCGATCGCCTGGCGGCTTGCCTGTTCGAAGTTGCCAGCCAGAACCTCATAGGTCTGCCACAGCAGATTCAGTGTGGCGATGCGGACACCTAGCCCGGGGCGCATTGCGCCGGCGTGGTCCAGGTAGGCCAACCGATCCAGCTCGACCAATGCGCTGGCAACGCAATCTGCCAGCGCGTCAAGCTGCGAATGAATGCCGTCGTCAGGAATGTGTTTCAGCATCTCATGCCCCTTCAGTGAATGCGCCCAGGGTCTTGTCGAAGGTGATGCGCTCGCGCTCCAGGGCACGCTCGGCGCGGGCCAGCGCCTCTTCGTACACCTCGGCCACGTGGGCGAGGGCGGCTTCAAAGCTGGCGCGCTCGGCATCGCCCAGCGGCTCGCCAGCGGTAAAGATGGCAATGCGGCAGGCCTCCAGCTCGCCCAGAGCAGTGGCCAGCTTGCGCCCGGCGGCGGCCACTTGGTCGCTGACGGGGGTGAGCGCTTCGGGCCAGGCGGTGTGGGCCACCACCTTTTTGTCCAGCTTGAGGGCCAGCACCTCGCCGCTGAGCTCTTTGTTGACCTCTTCCAGCCGGGCCTTGACGGTGCGCTCTTTGCGCACGGCGGCGCGCAGCTCTTTGACGGACATGCGGGCCACGTCGTCGAGGGCGAGTGCGCCGGTCTGGCCCAGGCCGGTCAGGTCGTCGAGCTGTTCGTTGTCCAAGGGCAGCAAATTGACCAGCTTGGTGATGCCAAGACCTTCCAAATGCCGCGCTGACGCGGTATTTGCGAACCGGCGCGACACGGCCATGTAGCGCTGGGCAGCATCCACATCCATACCCAGGCGCTCCAGCGCGGGCAGGAATTTGCCGTGCTCGCAAGCCTCTTTCAGCATGAGCAAGTAGCCGCCCAGCTCGAAGATGGCCATGCCGATGCGGCGAATGGCGTCGTGCGCACTGTTTTCCAGCACGGCCGGGTCGGTACTGCCGCTGTAGTTGAGCTGCCGGGCAAGCGCCGTGACGCGCTCGCCCTGCTCCAGGGTGGCCAGCGCCAGGGTGTTGGCGGCGGCCATGTCTTGCTGCACGGCCTCTTCGTTGAAGGGCGCCTCCTTGGCGATGGGAGCCGGGGTGATGTTGCGGGCCATAAATCTCTCTTGGGTTGGGGTTACAGGGGGACGGAATAGCGGGCACTGATGTCGTCGAGCTGGCGCTTGGCGGCATTCAGGTTGGTGGCCACGGTGGTTGCGATGCGCACAAACTGCACGCCCAGGCGCCAGCGGTTGGTGCCGGCCACTTGCTCGACAAAGCCGGTGGTGGCCAAGGGGGGCAGGTTTTGGCTGACCCAGCTGGGGGGCACGCCCAGGCCTTTGGCGATCTCGCCGGGGGCCAGGCCCAGCACTTCGTGGCCCGCCAGCAGGCGAAACAAGTTGCAGGTTTTGAGGATGGGGGCCGACAGCGGGGCGCTCATGCAGCGGCCCCTTGGCCTGCGCCGGTGCGGCAGGGCTGGCGCGTGGCTACAGCCTGGCCGTGCTTGAGGCCCAGGTACACGGCGATGTTGTGGCTGGCGCCGCGCTTGCAGGGTTTGTTGCCGCGCAAGATGGCGTCAATCAGGCTGCTGGTGACGCCAAAGCGGCGAGCCAGTTCGGCTTTGGAAAGGCCTTGCTCGTCCATCCATTGGCGGGCTTCGGTTTGGGTTCGCAGGGGTGTTTTCATGGCTGTTTTGGTGGTGGTTGGTTGGTGGTCGGTGTTAAATTGCGTTTCAATCAATGAGGAAAAAAGCTATGTCGCAAACCCCTATCGAGGTTCTGGGAGCCAGCGTTGCAACGCTTGGTGAAGCCGTGCAAGGAATGGAGGGCGAGTTGCCGGTGCTGGTGTGTGCAGTGGCTGCACTGGTGCGCACGCACCCTGATGGGCAGGCGTTTGCATCGGAGTTCCGGCGAGCGTGGCTGCAACTTGGATCGCCGAATCAAGCGCTTGCCGCCGACGACCCCACTGGCGACCGTATGCGCTCATTGCTGGATGTTCTGGAGGCGTCGTGTCAGGTGCCGTTGAACATTCGACCGCCTGAGCGTTAGGGCCTGCGCTGTCCGGTTGTTCGATATGGCTTGGGGGGTGTCTCATGGCGGCGTCCTTTCGGCTATTGGGTGGCGGTTGCTGTGGTGTGGTTGTCTGGTTTCTTGTGGGTTGGTGCGATTATGAGAACTTTGATTCTCTTTTGCAAGGATTTTTTGTGAACTCAAATTCTCTTGGCGCGCGTCTGCGCACCGCCCGCAAGGGGCTTGGAAAAAGTCAAGACGACATGGCTGCTGCGTGCGGTGTGTCGCGGGAGATGTGGGGCAAGTACGAGCGCGATGCAGCAATGCCTGGCGGCGAGGTACTAATAAAAGTTGCTCTTGCAGGTATTGATGTGAACTACATCCTCACCGGCCAGCGCGCAGGCGGCGTCAAGCCCGCGCCCACGCTGACAGCGGAAGAAGAAACCATGCTGGGCTACTTCCGCGACGCCTCGAAAGAGGTGCGCCGCGCGGCCCTGGGGGCGTTGCTGGGGGCCAGCGCACCGGCGGGGGGCATGCATATGTCGCACCTGGGCGATGGCAATGTGCAAATTGGCGCCCGTGTGGGGGGTGCTGTGAAGGTCAACAAAAAGGGTGGCTAGCCCGGCGCGGCGCCGTGTGCTGCGCGGCGCGGCTTTAACGATGAGGGTGTGCGATGGCGATGTGGCGCGATTGGCGCCAGCGGCTTTGGGGCTGGCTGGGTGCAGGCAACGAGGCGCCAGTGGGCGCGGCGGTGGGGGCGGGTTTGGATGCGCAGGGTTTGCGCATGCAGGAGGTGGGGGCGGGCAATGTCCAGGTGGGCCAGGTCGGTGGCGACCTGCACACCGACCACAGCACGCACCAGCACACGGCACGGGTGGCACAGAGCGGCCACTTGGGCACTGGCGCCGTGCATATGGGCCATGTGCAAAACGTCACGCAGGTGCACCAGCACTTTTATGGCCCAGCGCAGCCCACGCCATCACCGGCGCCAGTGCGGCAGCCGTCAGTGGCTACGCCAGATCAAAAACAGGTGCTGGCGCTGATGGGTTCTTTACCAGAGCCTGTGCGCTTCAAAGTGCTGGACTTCATGCGTCAAGAGTTCGGTACTGCGATGGTGATTGAGCTTTCCCCCGGAGAGGCTTTTCGCGTGCGCAAGTACGTTGAAAAAATCCACAGCCGCAGGAGAGAGAAGGCGTGATTGACGCAACCAAAACCCCAAGGCAATCCATGCTCAAGCACTGCCTGAAATGCGGCCATGCCAACCCGTCTGCCACAGGCGCGGAGTTGGATGCCTGCCCGGAATGCGGCGCGATTTATAGCCGCGTGGAGGCTGCACAAGCAGCCCAGACTGCTGCACGCGCAAGCACGCCATCCAATCTGGAAAGGGTGCGCGCAGCAAAGACGGATGAGCGCCAGCGCAAGACTCTGCGGTGGCAATACGGGATCATTTTTGCATGCTTGGTTATTGCTATCCCCCATCAGATTTATCACGAGGTATGGGGGATCTACGCACAGCAGCGAAAGTCCGAAAGGACTGCGCGTGCCGCCCAGGCAGCACGAGCTGCCGCAGCCCCGGTTGTTGCCAATAGCGCCTGGGATGGCTCGGTGCATCAAGTCGAGCGATACCTAAAGCAGAACCTTAAAGACCCTGGCTCGTTCGAGGCAATCGAGTGGAGTCCGGTCGTCAAAGGCGCCAACGACAGCTTCATGGTGCGGGTCAAATACCGGGCGAAGAATAGTTTTGGCGGCTATGCCATTGAGCAGAAGGTCTTTCGACTGGACGCAAGTGGCACAGTGACGGGAGTTAGCGATCTATGAGACCTCCCAACGACGAATCCCACCTGCACGAACGATTCCGGCTCTGGCTGTGCCGCGCAGAGAGGGTGCCACGCGACCCACCCCCCCAAGGAAATCCATGCTCAAGCACTGCCTGAAATGTGGCCATGCCAACCCGTCTGCCACAGGCGCGGAGTTGGATGCCTGCCCGGAATGCGGCGCGATTTATAGCCGCGTGGAGGCAGCGATGGCTGCCAAAGTGGCTGCGGCCAGAGTGCAGAAGGCGGGGCAGACAACCGAAGTGGCGCCAGCACCAGAATCGGTATCCACCATCGCTCCTGAAAAAGTCGCCAAAGGCCCCACGACCATCAATACCGTGCCGGGGCTGATCATCATTGTGCTGGTGTCTAGCCTGTTGATATGGGCCATGAGCGACAAGACGGCCCCGATGACATTGGTCACGAGCGAAGGGACGGCCCCGACGAAAAAAATCAATGACGCATCTGCATATGTGCAGTGCAAGAACTTTGTGATGGAGCGTTTGCGTGCGCCTGCTACGGCGGACTTTCCATTTATGGATTACACGGCCTGGGATATGGGCAATGACACCTGGGTTGTCAAATCGTATGTGGATTCACAAAACGGCTTCGGCGCAATGATTCGCTCCAATTGGCACTGCAAAGTGCAATACGTGGGCGGCGATACGTCGGATCCACGCTCGTGGCGGCCACTCGTTGTCGAGATTCTTTGAGGCCATACGCAGCATGCCAATGACGATTCACATATAACAGCGCCGCAAAGGGAACTCATGAAACGGGATATGGACATCATCCGCCAGATCATTCTGACGGTGCGAGATTCGGATGAGGTGATTCGTGGGCTGGAGGGCGTGCCATTTGAGGTGTATGCCGAACACGTCCGCCTGCTGGAAGAAGCGGGGCTGGTTGATGCATCCATCCAGGTGGTGCCGCAGCGGCGCATCATTGCCGCGCTCATTTGGCGATTGACATGGGCCGGGCAGGATTTTGCTGACGCCATCAGCAGCGATACGCTCTGGTGCAAGGCCAAAGAAAACGTGCTCAAACCTGCTGGCTCATGGACGTTCGATGTCCTCAAGGAATGGCTGAAAGCCGAAATCACCCAGGGCCTGCCGACCCTCAGAGGATTGGGCCAGTAGCTCCAGCAGTTCTTGCGTGGCGGCTGCCAGCGCCCGTTGTGCATCGGGCAGTAATGCCAGTTCCAGTGGCGTTTTCCTTCGCCAGGCGCTGGTCACGTCACTGGCGCATTCGAGTGGGATATTCGGTGCAATCTGCCGCGCAACCCAGTGCGCTGCCAAGCGAGCCAGTTGCGGGGCCAGCGTCTCGGCTTTCGTTTCAGAGGTGTTCATGGCGCCATGGTGTAGGCACGCGCCGACTGCCAATAAATAAAGCTCTTTACTCAACACCCCCTACACCTGCCCGGCATCCTGCCGGGCATGACGCTGCTCAAACACCCCATCCCTCTGTGGCTGCGCGCACCGCGCAATAGCCTTTTCCTCATCCTCGCAGCGGTGCTGCTGGCGGCCATTGCGGCGCTGTCGCCAGTGCAGTTGCCGGTGGTGCTGTACAAGGCGGCGCTGATTTCCCTTGCAGCAGTGCTGGGCTACTGGCTTGATCGCGCCCTGTTCCCCTACGCCCGGCCCGACAGCTACTTGGAGCGCGATTGGCGCCTGGGAACGGATGAGCCCGAGGGTGACGCCGATTACCGGGTGGCCAGCGGCTACGAGCGCGCGTTTACTGCGGCGATGCTGCGCCGCTCTATCGTGGTCGGGTGCGTCGTCATCGGTGTGGCGCTGGGGCTGTGATGCGCAAGGCACTCAAGGACTTTGCCGCCGCCGTGGGTCTGGTGCTGGCGTGCGCGCTGCTGTCGTTGACGCTGCCGGTGCAGGCCCAGGCGCCGCAGGCGGCGCAGCAGTACCGCGCGCTGCTGGTGCGCACGGCGCATGCCGCCTGGGGGCTGGATGCGCCGGTGGCGGTGTTGGCAGCCCAAGTGCATCAAGAGAGCGCCTGGCGCGCCGATGCCGTCAGCCATGTGGGCGCGCAGGGCCTGGCCCAGTTCATGCCCGCCACGGCGACGTGGATTGCGGGCATTGACCCGGCCTTGGCCGCGCGCCAGCCCTACCACCCCGCCTGGGCACTGCGCGCGCTGGTCACCTATGACCGCTGGCTGTACGACCGCACGCCAGCGCGCTACGCGCCCAAGGATCGCATGTGGGTGGCGCTGCGCGGCTACAACGGCGGGCTGGGCCACTGGCAAGCGGAGGCAGCGGCTACCGGGGCCGCGCGGCCCACGCGCGCACAGGTCGATGCGGCGTGCGGGCGGGCCAAGCGCGCCCCGGTGCATTGCCGTGAAAACCTGGACTACCCGCGCCGCATTTTGCTGGTGATTCAGCCGCGCTATGCGGCTTGGGGGCCAGGGCTGTGAGCCGCGCGGCCATGGCACTGGGCGGCCTGGTGGTGGCCATGGCGGCGGGTGCGCTCGGCTACTGGCGCGGCCAGGCCGATGGCGCCGCTGGCGAGGTGGCCCGCCAAGACGCCCGCGCGGTGCAGCAGCTCACCGGCCTGATTGCTTCGCACACCACGCTGATCGACCAGGCCCGCACAGCCAGCGCGGGCCTGCGCAAGACCATGTCCGTACGCGCGGCCCAAGACCAGCGTTTTTCCAAGGAGTTTCGTGATGCGCTCAAGGTATCGAAGGCTGCCCGTGCTGGCTGCCGTTTTGATGATGACAGCGTGCGCCAGCTCGGCGCCGCCCGTGACCGCGCTGCGGCAGCCGCTACCGGCGGCAGCGCTGCAACTGTGCCCAGCGCCACCGATGCTGGGCAGCGCTGAGGTGGATGAAGTGGCAGCTGCGCTGATGGACATGTATGGGCTCTACGGCCAG